>JAQGIX010000288.1 GCA_028290925.1 Phenylobacterium sp.
CGCTTCAGCAGGGCCGTGCCCAGGGAACGGGTGAAGGCGTGGATCCCACCCTTGGTCATCGAATAGTCGAGCAGGTCCTCATTGCCGAACAGCCCGGTGATCGAGCCGGTCATGATGATCGCCGAGCCGGCCTTTAGGTAAGGCACAGCCGCCTTGGCCATGTGGAAATATCCGTAGAGGTTGGTCTTCACCGTCCGGTCGAAGTGCTCTTCGGTGATCTCTTCCAGGCTCCCGGCGTGCTCCTGGAAGGCGGCGTTGTTGACCAGCACGTCGAGCTGACCGAGCTGCTTCACCGTCCGGTCGACGGCGGCTTGGGCGAACTTGGGGTCGGCGACGTCGCCGGCCAGCAGGATCGCGCGGCGGCCCTCCTTCTCGACGGCCTGCTTGGTGACCTCGGCGTCCTCGTGGCTGTCCAGATAGGCGATGGCCACATCGGCGCCCTCGCGGGCGAACAGCACCGCGACGGAGCGGCCGATGCCGCTATCCGCCCCGGTGACCAGCGCCACCTTGCCCTCCAGCTTGCCGGAGCCCCTGTAGTAGGGCGCGTCCCACATCGGCTGGAGCTCCAGGTCGGCCTCGCGGCCGGGCTTCTCCAGGTGCTGCTTGGGGAAGGGCGGGACGGGATATTCCCGCGCGCCGGTCTGCGGCGGCTTGTCCTGGTCCTGGCGCTGATCCGGGGCGAAGGAGCGCTGCTCCTTGGCGTCGATCTCCTTCTGGATATTGCGTTCGTCCTGCGCGACGCGTGCGGCATCCTCGCGGAAGCCGTCTTGAGGCTCGCTGCTGCTCATGATGGACCCTCTGGCTTGGCTCAACAGCGCAAGTCAGGGGCCGTGCCGAAAGTTCCCGAAGGGAGCGGCGCGTCAGCCGACGGCGCGGGCGTAGACGCTCAAGGCGGCGCGGAGGTCGGCCATCAGGTCCTGGGGATCCTCCAGCCCGATGTGCAGGCGGATCAGCGGCCCGCCGTAGTCGCGCTTGAACTTGCGGGTCTTCAGCTGCGGGTCGCAGTGGATGGCGAGGCTCTCGAAGCCGCCCCAGGAGAAGCCCAGGCCGAACAGCTCGAGAGCGTCCAGGAAGGCCTCCACCGCCGCCTCCGGGCCGGGCTTCAGGACGAAGCTGAACAGGCCGCAGGGCCCGGAATAGTCCCGCGCCCACAGCTCGTGGTCCGCGGCTCCGGGCAGGGCCGGGTGGATCACCGAGGCGACCTCCGGCTGCACGGCGAGCCCGCGGGCGATGGCCAGGCCGCTCTCGCCATGGCGCGCCAGGCGCAGCGGCAGGGTGCGCAGGCCGCGCAGCATCTGGTAGGCGTCCTCCGGCGCGACGCTCCAGCCCATGTGGTGCACCCCGTCGGTCAGCGCGCGCACCAGCGCCGGATCGCGCGCCGCGGCCGAGCCCATGAACACGTCCGAATGGCCGCCGACATATTTGGTCAGGGCCTGGACGGAGAGGTCCACGCCGTGATCGAGGGGCTTGTAGAGCAGGCCTGCGCCCCAGGTGTTGTCGGCGACGGTCAGGATCTTGCGGTCCTTCGCCAGCGCGGCGACCTGCGCCATGTCCTGCATCTCCAGGGAGAGCGAGCCCGGCGACTCCATCACGATCATCCGCACCTTGTCCGAGGCGCCGGCCACCAGGGCCTGCGGCGCGGTGCGCGGATCGAAGTAGGTGGTCTTCACCCCGAAGCGCTTCAGCAGGTGGTCGCAGAACCGGCGGGTGGGCTTGTAGATGGCGTCGGTGACCAGCACTTCGTCACCGGTCTTCAGCACCGCCAGCATGGCGCCGGTGAGCGCCGCCAGGCCCGAGGGATAGAGGCTGACGCCGACCGCGCCTTCCAGCACCGCCAGCGCTTCGCGCAGGGCGTCGTGGGCGGAGAGGCCCTGGCGGCCGTAGGTGACGTAGTGCTCGTCGTCGTATAGCGCCGCGGCGTCCGGCAGCAGCACGGTGGAGCCCTTCTGGATCGGCGGCCCGACGGTCTTGGCCAGGGCCCTGGGCGCGCCGCCGGCGCGGATCAGACGGGTTTCGTCGGCCATGAAGGTTGCGGGCCCAAGCCTTGGGGAGTGAAACTGCGTGCGGGCCACTTAGAACCTCTGGGGTGCGGCCTTTCAAGGAGCAGGGATGATCTGGCGCCTCGCGGCGAGTGCGATCCTAACCCTGGCGCTGGCGGGCTGCGGGCCGGCCCAGCCGGAAGCGCCGAGCCCCCAGGCGGGGTCGACCTCCCACCTCTCCACGGCGGCGCTCAGGCTGAAGGCGACGCCCAGCCCGACCTTGGCGGCCGTGAAGAAGCGCGGCTACGTGGCCTGCGGCGTCCATCCGGGCCTTCCGGGGTTCGCCTATCCCGACGTGCGCCGCGTCTGGCGGGGCTTTGACGTCGACGTCTGCCGCGCCGTGGCGGCCGCGACGCTCGGCGACGCGGGAAAGGTGCGGTTCCTGCCCGTCGGCGCGCGGGACCGCTTCAGCGCCCTGCAAAGGGGCCAGATCGACGTCCTGTCGCGCAACACCTCCTGGAGCTTCACGCGCGATACCGGCCTCGGCCTCGACTTCCCCGCGGTCACCTATTTCGACGGCCAGGGGTTCCTGGCGCCGCGCGCGCTGGGACTGTCCAGCGCGGCGGAGCTTTCCGGCGCGCGGATCTGCGTCCAGGCGGGCACGGCGAGCGAAGGGAACCTCGCCGATTGGTTCGGGACGCGGGGGCTCCGCTACAAGAGGGTCGTCGCCGCCTCGGAGGCCGACGCCCGCCGGCTCTACGAGAGCGAAGCCTGCGACGTGTTCGCGGCCGACGTCTCGGCGCTGGCCGCCACCCGCACGCTGCTGAGCCGTCCCAACGAGCACGTCATCCTGCCCGACGTGATCTCCAGGGAGCCGCTGGGACCCGTCGTCCGGCAGAACGATCCGGCCTGGACCGACATCGTCCGCTGGAGCGT
The DNA here is from genome assembly GCA_028290925.1 of Phenylobacterium sp. Taxonomy (GTDB): domain Bacteria; phylum Pseudomonadota; class Alphaproteobacteria; order Caulobacterales; family Caulobacteraceae; genus Phenylobacterium. Next base: position 2,916 of record JAQGIX010000288.1, read on the forward strand.
CTACGTCATGGTGCTGGGCGAAGAGCTGGGCCTGAGGTCCAAGACCGTCGGCCAGGCGCGGGACACCACCACGGACCCAGAGACGCGCCGCCTGCTGGGCCTCGACGGCGACTATGGCGCCTTGTTGGGCCTGCCGCGCGACTGGGCCTTCCAGGTGGTCCGCCAGGTAGGCGCCTATGACGAAGTGTTCGGCCGCAACGTCGGGCCAGGCTCGGCGCTGAAGCTGGACCGCGGGCTGAACGCCCTGTGGAGCGCGCCGAAACCCGGGCTGATGTACGCTCCGCCGCTCCGCTAGAGCGTCAGTCGCATGGCGCAACGGGCGGAAAGGCCACGCCCGGCCTCCGCCGCCAGCTCCTCGCGCAGCCGCTCGCCAAGCGTGCCCGCCGTGAGCTCGACGAAGCCGCGGCGCACGTACCATGGCGCGTTCCACGGCAGATCCAGGAAGGTGGTGAGGGTGACGGCGGGGAGACCCCGGCGGCGCGCCTCCCCCGCGACGGCCTCCACCAGGGCGCGGCCGATGCCGCGGCCCTGACGCTCGTAGCGGACGGCGAGCTCCTTGAGGTGCAGGGCGTCGGCGAAGGGCTCGCACGCGGCGAAGCCGATGGCCTGGCGGTGCTGTTCGGCCAGCAGCAGGAGGCCCTCGGCGGCCAGCGCCGCATAGACTTCGGCGCGTGGGGGCGGGTGGTCTAGGACATGGGCGTGGACCGAGCCTCGGAAGGTCTCGCCGGCCGAGACCTCGATCTCGCGCACGAGCTCGGCCTCCTCGGGCCGCGCAAGCCGGATGCGGACGCTCATGGCCCGGTGACGACGGGCGTGTCGGCGCGGCCGCCCCACTCTGTCCAGGAGCCATCGTAGACCGCCACGTCCCGGCGGCCGAGGCGGGCCAGGGCCAAGGCCAGCAGCGAGGCGCTGACGCCGGAGCCGCAGGTGGTGACGATGGGCGCGGCCAGGTCGACACCGGCCGCCTCGAAGGCGGCGCGGATCTCGTCTGGCGACGCCATCGTGCCGTCCGCCCTGATCAGATCGCCCCACGGAAGGTTGCGGGCCTCGGGCATGTGGCCGGAACGCAGGCCCGCGCGCGGCTCCGGCGCTTCGCCGCGGAACCGTGGGCCGGCGCGGGCGTCCACCAGCTGGGCCCCGCGCTCGGCGATCAGCCGTCGCACGGCCTCGATGTCGCGCACCAGGTCCGCATCGTAGATCGGCTGCAGGCGGGTGGGTTCGGGAGAAGCCTGGCCGGTCTCCATCGGCCTGCCTTCGGCGCGCCATTTGGGGAGGCCGCCGTCCAGCACGCGGACCTCCGGGAAGCCCATCACCCGCAGCGTCCACCAGACCCGCGGCGCCGAAAAGATCCCCTGGCCGTCGTAGACCACGATCTCGGCCTCGCGCCTTAGGCCGAGCGCGCCCGCCGCGTCGGCGAAGGTCGCCGGGGAGGGCAGCATGTGCGGCAGGTCGCTGGCGTGATCGGCCACCTCGTCGATGTCGAAGAACACCGCGCCGGGGATGTGCGCCGCCTCGTGTTCCGCGCGGCCCGAGCGGGCTTCGCCCGGCATGAACCAGGTGGCGTCGACCACTTGCACGTCCGGCTCCCGGAGGTGCTCGGCCAGCCAGGCGGTGGAGGCCAGCGGGGCGCTCACAGCGACATCCATGGCGGTTGCGGCAGGCCGTTTTCCTTCAGGAACAGCGGGTTGTAGATCTTCGACTGGTAGCGCTGGCCGTGGTCGGCGAGGATGGTGACGATGGTGTGGCCAGGGCCCATGTCCTGCGCCATGCGGATCGCGCCGGCGACGTTGACGCCCGTCGAGCCGCCCATCACCAGGCCTTCGTGCTCCACCAGGTCGTAGAGCGCCAGGAGCATGTCCTCGTCGGAGATCCGGTAGGGCCGGTCGATGGTCAGCCCCTCGATATTGGCGGTGATCCGGGCCTGGCCGATGCCCTCGCTGATCGAGGTCCCCTCCGCCTTCAGCTCGCCGTCGGTGTAGTAGGCGTAGAGCGAGGCGCCGTGCGGGTCGGCGAGGCCGATCTGGATCCCGGGCTTGCGCGCCCGCAACGCCTGGGCGACGCCGGCCAGGGTGCCGCCGGAGCCGATGGCGCAGACGAAGGCGTCGATCTTGCCGGCCGTCTGGGCCCAGATCTCCGGGCCGGTGCCGCGCACATGGGCCTCGCGGTTGGCGACATTGTCGAACTGGTTGGCCCACACCGCGCCGTTCGGTTCTTTCGCGTCAAGTTCCTGCGCCAAGCGCCGGGAAACATGTTGATAATTCATCTCATTGGAATAGGGGACCGCGTCCACCTCGACCAGGTTGGCGCCGTAGAGCCGGATGGCGTCCTTCTTCTCCTGGCTCTGGCTGCGGGGGATGACGATGGTCGAGGCGTAGCCCAGGGCCTTGCCGACCATGGCGAGGCCGATGCCGGTGTTGCCGGCCGTGCCCTCGACGATGCGCCCGCCGGGCCGGAGCAGGCCGCGCTGTTCGGCGTCGCGGATGATGTACAGCGCGGCCCGGTCCTTCACCGACTGGCCGGGGTTCATGAACTCCGCCTTGCCCAGGATCTCGCAGCCGGTGAGCTCGCTGGCGCGCCGCAGGCGGATGAGCGGGGTGTTTCCGATCGCGTCGAGCACGCTGGCGACGATATGCATGAGCGCTACTTAGGGGCCGAAACGCGCCGCGAACAGGGGTCAAGCTCGTTAGAGCTCTTTCGCCCGGGAAGGTTGGGTTCTCGTCATCGTGGGCGCGACGCCTAGGGGCTGAAGAATCCGTACCCGGTGCAGCCCCGGCGCTTGTTGCTCGGCCGTCCGCCTTCGTCCTCGCACAGACCGAGCGCGATGAACTTGCCGATCGCGCGGCGGCTCGACGGCGCCATCCATTCGATGCGCCCGCCCCGCAGGCCCACGAAGGCGGCCTCATTCATCCGGGCGACATTCCGCCCCGGTTCGTCGCCAAGATCGATGACCAGGATCTCATAGGCGACGCCGTGCTGCTCGACGAAAGAACCCGGGTGCTCGGCCACGAAGCGCTGGGGACCGCCCTCCAGCACCTCGCCGAGGCGCAGCTGGGCCAGCGCCTTCGGCCCCTCCAGCCGGGCGCGCGCCCGCGTCGCGTTGAGCGCCGGCAGCTTTGCGGCCAATGGCGCGATCATCGCGCCTTGCAAGGCGCCGGCCAGGTCGGGCGTCGTCGACCCGGAACCCTGGCCGCGCGCCGGGCCGATGCAGGGGTTCAGCACGGTGTCGGGCGGCAGCGACGGCCCCAACCGCTCTGTCAACGCGGAGAGGCCGTCCTCCAGGGGGAGATCGCCCGAGTGAGCGATCACCGGGTTCTTCAGGGGCGACCTCATGTAGGCGGCGGCGCGAAAGTCCCGGGGCATGGCCTGCTCTCGCAGGGGTGCGGGAGTCACCGCGCCCACAAGAACGCCGGCCCTGAACACCAGCACCGGCGATGAGCTCGGCCACCAGGCGCCGGCGGCGGAGATGCAATGCCCGTCGGCGCCGTTCACGCCGGCCAGGTCGTCCAGACCGACAAGCCGGATGGGCTCGTCCGTCCCCGCCGCGGCGGTCAGGCTATCGGAGGGCGCGGCTCGATCGGCGGCAAACCGGGCCTGGACCTGCACAACGCTCGAGCCGATGAGGTCGCCAAGGCGCAGCGGCATGGCCTGGGCTGTTGCGCCAGCCATCAGGAAGAACGACGCCAGCAGAGCTCGGATCAACACCGGTCGCTCCATTGGAGCGCTCCCTCCAGACGGAGATTGAGGCCGCCATCATGTGCCGGCTCCGCCAAGGGTCGCAAGGACCTATGCCTTGGCCAGCGTCAGCTGCACCACATTGGTCCGCTCGGAGCGGAAGCCCGCCTCGCAATAGCTCAGGTAGAAGCGCCACAGGCGGCGGAACCGCTCGTCGAAGCCGAGCTTGGTGATCTCGTCCCAGGACGCCTCGAAGCGCTCCGCCCACTCGGCGAGGGTGTCGGCGTAGTGCTGCGGGAAGCGGCTGATGCCGGACCAGGCGAGGCCCGCGCGGTCGGTCTCTTGCGTGAGGCGCGCCTCCGAGGGCAGCATGCCACCGGGGAAGACGTACTTCTGGATGAAATCCGGGCGCCGGCGGTAGTCGTCGAACAGCTCGTCGCGGATGGTGATGATCTGCAGGCCGGCCCGGCCGCCGGGCTTCAGGACCTCGGCGATCTTGCCGAAATAGGTCGGCCAATAGCGCTCGCCCACCGCCTCGAACATTTCGATGGAGGCCACGCGGTCGAAGCGGCCCGCCACGTCGCGGTAGTCGGTCAGGCGGATCTCGGCCCGCTCGGCCAGGCCCTGTTCGAACATCCGCCGCCGGGCGAACTCGTACTGCTCCTGCGAGATGGTGACCCCGGTCACCCGCGCGCCCACCTGCTTGGCCGCGAACTCGGCGAAGCCGCCCCAGCCGCAGCCGATCTCCAGCACGTGGTGCTCGGGGCCCAGCGCCATGCCTTCGGCCAGCGTGCGGTACTTGTGGGTCTGGGCGTCGGCCAGGGCCTGGCCCGGCCGCTCATAGCGGGCCGAGGAGTAGGTCATGCTGGCGTCGAGCCAGCGCGAATAGAAGGCGTTGCCCAGGTCGTAGTGGGCGTGGATGTTGCGCCGCGACCCGGCCTTGGTGTTCGCCCGCAGGGTATGGCGGACGCGATTGACCATCCGGGCGGCGGGATTGCGCTTCAGCATCCGCTGCAGGCGGTCGACGTTGAGCGTCAGCACCTCCATCAGCGCCGAGAGGTTCGGGGTGTCCCACTCGCCGGCCATGTAGCCCTCGGCGAAGCCGATGTCGCCGGAGCCCAGAACGCGGCGCATGAAGCGGAAATCATGGATGATCAGCCGGGCGGCGGGGCCGGGCTTCTCGCCCACCAGCCGCAGCTCGCCGCCGGCGGGGGTGACGAAGGCCAGCGACCCCGTCAGCCAGTTGCGCGCCATCAACCGCAGCGCCCAGCGGAAGGCGCGCGGCGCACCAGTCAGCTCCGGGAGGCGCCGAAACGCCTTCGGATCGATGGCCAGAGTCCTAAGCGACGTCTCATGAGCCAAGCTCATCGCGCCTCTCCCCAGTCCCCGAGAAGCACCGTAACGGCCCTAGTGAGCCCCCAAGGCGCCATCTTCGCAATAGATTTAGGTGGCCGCGCGCCTTCGGCAAGCCGTGATCCGCGCTTGTGAAGCGTCGCCGCTCGGGCCACTTAGCGGCGATCTCGAATCGCCCAGCCCGGAGCCCCCATGGCCGTCTTGACCCTGGACCGCTGGAACCTCGCCATCGGCGACGGCCAGCCGCTGCTGGTGATCGCCGGCCTCAACGTGCTGGAGAGCGAGGCCCTGGCGCTGGAAACCGCGCGGGAGCTGAAGGCGGTCTGCGAGGGGCTGGGCCTGCCGTTCGTCTTCAAGGCGAGCTTCGACAAGGCCAACCGCTCCTCGATCCGGAGCTATCGGGGCCCGGGGCTGGAGGAGGGCTTGCGCGTCCTGGCCGCGGTGAAGCGCGAGCTGGATGTGCCGATCTGCACCGACATCCATGCGGAGGCGCAGGCCGACGCCATCGCCGCGGTGGCCGACCTCGTGCAGATCCCGGCCTTCCTGTGCCGCCAGACCGACCTGGTGGTGGCCACGGCCCGGGCCACGCGCGCCGCCGGGGGGCTGCTGCACGTCAAGAAGGGCCAATTCCTGGCGCCCTGGGACTGCCGCAACATCCTCGACAAGATCCGCGAGGCGACTGACGGGGCGAACTTCACCATCCTGTGCGAACGCGGCGCGTCGTTCGGCTACAACAACCTGGTGGTCGACATGCTGGCGATCCACGAGATGCAGGGCCTGGGGGCGCCGGTCACCATCGACGCCACCCACGCCGTCCAGTTGCCCGGCGCGGACCCGAAGACCAACAGCGCCTCGACCGGCGGGCGCCGCTACGGCGTCCCGATCCTCGCCAAGGCGGCGGTGGCGGCGGGCGCCGACGGCGTCTTCCTGGAATTCCATCCGGACCCGGAGAAGGCGCTCTGCGACGGGCCGAGCTGCCTGCCGCTGGCCGGCGCGCGCGAGCTACTCACCGCCTTGAAGGCCGTCCACGCGGCCGTCGCGCCCGCGCCGGCGTCTTGACCCCGCCCACGGCGCGCCGCACACCCTGAAGCCCATGGACCTCTCCGCTCTCCAGCACCTGCTCAGCCAGTCGGCCGGCCGGCGGGTCGTCTGCGTCGGCGACCTGATGGTCGACCGCTTCGTCTACGGCGAGGTGACACGGGTGTCGCCGGAGGCGCCGATTCCGGTCCTGGCCCGCACCCGCGAGCTGGTCATGCTGGGCGCCGCCGGCAACGTCGCCCGCAATGTGGCGGCGCTGGGCGGCGACGTGGCGCTGGTCGGCGTGATCGGCGGCGACGCCGAGGGCCACGAGGCGATCCGGCTCGTGGGCGAGGAGCCCGGCGTCGAGGGCTATCTGATCAATGACGCCGACCGGCCGACCACGCTGAAGACCCGCTTCGTCTCCGGCAACCAGCAGCTCCTGCGCGTCGACCTGGAAGCCAGCCGCGCGGTGACCGCCGGGGTCGAGCAGCGCCTGGTGCGCACCATCCGCGATGCGGTCGATGGCGCCGGCGTCATCCTGATCTCCGACTACGGCAAGGGCGTGGTCACCGACGCGGTGATCGCCGCCTGCCTGGAGGCCGCCAAGGCAGGCGGCGGCCAGGTGGTGGTCGACTCCAAGGCCCGCTCCTTCGCCCGTTACGGCGCCGTCGACCTGATCAAGCCCAACGCCCTGGAGCTGGCCCACGCCACCGACCAGCCCACCGAGACCGACGCCCAGATCGAGGCGGCGCTGGCCCGCGCGCTCGGCCTCTGGGACGCCAAGGCGATCCTGGTGACCCGGGCGGGCAAGGGCATGTCGCTGGCGGTGCGTGGCGAGCCGGTGCTCCATTTCCCGACCACGCCGCGCGAGGTGTTCGACGTCTCCGGCGCGGGCGACACGACGCTCGCCGCCCTGGGCCTCGGCCTGGCGTCCGGCGCTTCCATGGAGCAGGCCATCGCCTTCGCTCAGCTGGCGGCCGGCGTGGCGGTCGGCAAGGCCGGCACCTCGACCGTCTCGCCCGACGAACTGGTGGAGGCGGCGATCTCCGCCCACCTGGCCCCGGCCGAGGCCAAGGTCGCCACCGAGCAGCGGATGGTCGACGAGGTGGCCCGCTGGCGGGCGCGCGGCCTGCGGGTCGGCTTCACCAACGGCTGCTTCGATATCCTGCACAAGGGCCACGTGGCCTACCTCGCCCAGGCCAAGGCCTGGTGCGACCGGCTGATCGTCGGCCTGAATTCCGACGACAGCGTCCGCGAGCTGAAGGGCGAGGGCCGGCCGGTCAACGACCTGGAGAGCCGCGCCCTGGTGCTGGCGGGCCTGGGCTCGGTGGATCTCGTCGTGCCGTTCGACGAGCCGACACCGCTCAGCCTGATCGAGGCGGTGCGGCCGGAGGTGCTGATCAAGGGCGCCGACTACGCCGAGGACGAGGTGGTGGGCGCGGACCTGGTCAAGGGCTGGGGCGGCGAGGTGCGGCTGGCGGCCATCGTCGAGGGCTATTCCACCACCGCGGCGATCGCCCGGATGAGTCGGAAAGCCAAGGCATGACCCGACGCATCGCCTTCGTCACCGGCGCCGCCGGCTTCATCGGCTCCAACATCGCCGCCAAGCTGGCCGAGGACCGCACCCTCGACGTGGTGGTCTGCGACCGCCTCCACGAGGCGGAGCGCGGCAAGAGGCGCACCATCGCCAAGCACCCGATCGGCGACATCGTGGCGCCGGAAGACATGTTCGACTGGCTGGAGAAGCTCTGGCGCGACGTGGAGATCGTCATCCACATGGCCGCGGTCTCCTCCACCACCGAGCCCGACGCCGACAAGATCATCCACTCCAACTTCACCCTGAGCCGGGACCTGTTCCGCTGGTGCGCCGACCGACAGCGGCGGTTCGTCTACGCCTCCTCGGCGGCGACCTATGGCGCGGGCGAGCACGGCTTCGACGACGACAACGACTACGAGGCCCTGGCCCGCTTGCGGCCGCTGAACACCTACGGCTGGTCGAAGGCGCTGTTCGACCTGTTCGCGGTGCGCCAGGCGCTGCGCGACTACGCGCCGCCGCAGTGGGTGGGGCTGAAGTTCTTCAACGTCTACGGGCCCAACGAGGAGCACAAGAGCTCCATGAAGTCGGTGGCCGCCCAGATCTGGCCGCACGTGCAGGGCGGCCAGGGCGTGCAGCTGTTCAAGAGCTACCGCAAGGACGTGCCGGACGGCGGCCAGAAGCGCGACTTCGTCTATGTGCGCGACGCCGCCGAGGTTTCCGAATGGCTGCTGCAGAACCCGCAGGTCAACGGCGTCTACAACCTGGGCTCGGGGACCGCGCGGACCTTCGAAGACATGGCGCGGGCCGTGTTCCAGGCGGCCGGCAAGGAACCCAAGATCGACTACACGCCCATGCCGCCGGCGATCCGCGACAAGTACCAGTACTTCACCGAGGCCCGGATGGGCCGGCTGAAAGGGGCCGGCTACGCCAAGCCCATGACGCCGCTGGAGGAGGGGATCGGCGACTACGTCACCCGCTACCTCTCGCAGGCCGACCCCTATCGGTAGGGCGATGGCCGGGCCGCCTCCGCGCCGCAGGCGATGGCTGGCGTTCAGCCTGTTCGGCCTGGGGCTGTTCGTGGTGGCCGGCATGGCGGTCTCCTGGGACGACCTGCAGCGCAATGCGCTCGATCCCAAGCTGCCGTTCCAGACCTACAACCCGCCCAAGCCACCGGACTATGCCCAGCGCGGCGCCTGGTACCTGATGCCGACCGATCCCGCCGCGCTCGGTCCGGGCAGTCCGGCGGCCGACGTCTTCTTCCTGTCGCCCACCACCTATGACGGCGGCGAGCAGTGGAACGCGCCGATCGACGACCGCCGGGGCGGCAAGCTGTTCCGCCGCGCCATGGCGCCCAACTACGCCGGCCCCTTCGTGCGGGTGGGGCGGATCTTCGCGCCGCGCTACCGGCAGGCCAGCCTCTACACCCAGCTCACCCTGCGCGACGACGCCCGTGAGGCCCGCAAGTTCGCCTACGGCGATGCGGCCGCGGCGTTCCGGTTCTATCTGGAGCACGACAACCACGGCCGGCCATTCGTCCTGGTGGGGGTGGAGCAGGGCGGTCTGCTGGCCCAGCGGCTGCTCACCGAGGAAGTGGCGGCCAGGCCCGATGTCCGCCGCCGGATCGCGGCCGCCTACATCATCGAGGCTGTGGCGCCGGCCGATGCGACACCCATCCCACCCTGCGCCCGCAAGGCCGAGACGGGCTGCGTCGCCGCCTGGGCCAGCGCCTTCGAGGGCGACACCGAGCGCGGCCAGGCCCTGCTCGACCGCTCGCTGGTTTGGGACGCCCAGGGCGAGCTCCAGACCCTGAAGGGCCGCCCGGCGCTATGCTTCAACCCGCTGCTCGGCGCGACCGGCCAGGCCGCCGCGCCGGCGCGGCTGAACCTCGGCGCGGCCGACGCCACGGGGCTGGAGTGGGACGCGCGCCCAGCCTTCCTCGCCCGTCAGGTGGGCGCCCAGTGCCGGGGCGGCGTGCTCTATGTGACCCCGCCCAAGTCCGGCGCGTTCAAGCCCACCGGGTCCTGGGCCGATCGGCGCAAGGTTCCCGGCTACAACCTGTTCTACGCCGACATCGAGGCCGACGCGCTGGCCCGCGTCGCGGCCTTGACCCACCCCTGAGGCCGTGCGCTCGCTGACCTCCATAAGACCAACGGGGAGACGCGCCATGCCTGAAGCCAACCGCCAGATCGTCCTGGCCCAGATCCCGCAGGACAAGCTCGGCCCCGAGCACTTCAAGCTCATCGAGGGCGAGCGGCCGAGGCCCGGCGAGGGCGAGGTGCTGGTGCGCACCCGCTACATTTCCCTCGACGCCGCCAACCGCGCCTGGATGCAGGGCGCGACCTACCGCTCGGCCCTGACCTCCGGCCAGGTGATGGCCGGCGGCGCGCTGTCGGAGGTGGTGGAATCCCGCGACCCGGCCTTGAAGCCCGGCGACCTGGTCTGGGGCGACACCGGCTGGCAGGAGTATGCCGCCGCCCCGGCCAAACGGCTCGCCAAGCTGCCGAATATGGAGCCGGTCACCCACCTGCTCAGCGTCTACGGCGTGGCCGGGCTCACCGCCTATTTCGGCCTGCTGGACTGCGGCCGGCCGAAAGCCGGCGAGACCGTCGTGGTCTCGGCCGCCGCGGGCTCGGTGGGCTCGCTGGTCGGCCAGATCGCCAGGATCAAGGGCTGCCGGGTGGTCGGCGTCGCCGGCGGCGAGGCCAAGGGCCGCTGGCTGGTCGACGAGATTGGGTTCGACGCGGCGGTCGACTACAAGGCCGGAAACCTGCGCGGCCAGCTGAAGGAAGCCTGCCCGAACGGCGTCGACGTCTATTTCGACAACACCGGCGGCGACATCCTGGAAGCCATGCTGTTCGCCATGAACGTCCACGGCCGAATCGCCTGCTGCGGCGCGGTCTCGCAGTACGACGGCGCGGCGCCCGCCCACGGCCCACGCGGCGTCCCCGGCCTGATCGTCACCAAGCGGCTGACCCTGCGCGGCTTCGTGGTCATGGACTTCGACGAGCAGCGGGAAAAGGCGCTGAAGGACCTGCAGACCTGGGTGGCCGAGGGCAAGCTGAAGGTCCAGGAGGACATCCTGGAAGGCCTGGAGAACACACCCGCCGCGCTGATCGGCCTGCTGCACGGCGAGAACCGCGGCAAGCGGATGGTGAAGGTCTAGGCCCGGATGCTCCCCTTAGGGGGAGCTGTCGCGAAGCGACTGAGGGGGTTGCAGGGCAGGGCGGTTGAGGTCGGTGGGCTGCAACCCCTCCGGCCCTTTGGGCCACCTCTTCTACCCCGCGTCCTTCAGCGCCATCCCGGCCTTCCAGTCGAACAGCTCCTGCAGCACGCGCAGCGCCTGGCCGCGCGGGCTGGTCAGCTCGGGGTCGCGGTTGATGATCAGCCGGGCGTCGTCGCCGGCCGCGGCGATCAGGTCGCGGTGGGCGAAGGGATCGGCGAAGACGTAGTCCGGGAAGCCCGACTGCCGCAGGCCCAGCGCATCGCCGCCGCCGCGCAGCTCCAGGTCCTTCTCGGCGATCAGGAAGCCGTCGTCGGTGCGCCTAAGGATGTCCAGCCGCTTCTGGGCGGTCTCCGACAGCGGCGGATCGTAGAGCAGCACGCAGGCGCTTTCCTGCCGCCCACGACCTACACGACCCCTCAATTGGTGTAGTTGCGCCAGGCCGAACCGCTCGGCCTGTTCGATGACCATGATGGTGGCGTTGGGCACGTTGACGCCGACCTCGACCACGGTGGTGGCCACCAGCACCGAGAGCCGGCCCTCGGCGAACTCGGCCATCACTGCGTCCTTGGCCGCGGGCGGCAGCTTCCCGTGGATCAGCCCGACGCTGGGCCCGATCCGCTCGGTCAGGTCGGCGGCGCGTCGCTCGGCGGCGGCCAGGTCGCTGACTTCGGATTCCGAGACCAGCGGACAGATCCAGAAGGCCTGCGCCCCGCCGTCCGTCGCCTGGCGAAGGCGGGCCTCCACCTCGCCGATCCGGCCCATGGGCACGGCGCGGGTGGCGACCGCCACGCGGCCCGGCGGCTTCTCGTCGATGCGCGAGACGTCCAGGTCGCCATAGACCGTCAGCTCCAGGGTGCGTGGGATCGGCGTCGCCGACATGGCGATCAGGTGCACCGCCTGGCCCTT
>JAQGIX010000345.1 GCA_028290925.1 Phenylobacterium sp.
GGGCGGTGTCCTATGCGGCCGAGGCGGGGCAGTTCCAGCGGGCGGGGTTCTCCACCGTGCTGTGCGGGCCGGGCTCCATCGCCCAGGCGCACCAGCCCGACGAATATGTGGAGATCTCGCAGATGGAGCGCGGCGCGGCCTTCATGCGCCGGCTGACCGAGTGGGCCGCAAAGGGCGAATGACCACCCTGCGTAGGAAGAGGTCGAGCGGGTCCCAGGTCATGGCGTGGGCGATGACCAGCGAGCCCACCTTGCGGGTCGCCTGAACCTCGCGGCGCATCTGCAGCGCGGTGGAGAGGCCGGCCAGTCCCGCCATCAGACCCCGCCAAGGGGCGGCCAACTCCCCCCGCGTGGCGTGGCGGGCGAACAGCACGGCGGTGGCGAGGACGTGCAGCGGCAGCGTCAGCCAAAGCAGCACGGGCGGCGTGTCCTTGATGAAGACCCAGAGCCGGTTGCGCGTGCCGTGGAACACCGCGAAGTCCGAGCGCGGGCCGCCGGTGGAGGCCGAGCCCTCGTGGTGGACGACCGCGTCGGGGACCACCAGGGTGCGCTCGCCGGCCAGCCTCAGCCGATAGCCGAGGTCGACGTCCTCGCAGTAGCAGAACAGCCGCTCGTCGAAGCCGCCGAGCTCGAGGAACAGGGCGCGGTCGATCAGCATGGCCCCGCCGCAGGGGCTGAACACTTCGCCGATCCGATGGGCGCCGGAGTCGGGTTGGGTGTAGCCGCCACGGAACGGGAAGCCTGCGGAGGCCATGACGTCGCCCAGGCCGTCGAGCCGGCTCGGGTCGGCCGCCATCAACTGGCGCGAGGCGAAGGCGCGGACGTCGGGGTGGGCCTGCGCGGCGGCCACCAGGCGCTCCAGCCAGTCGGGCTCGGCGTAGGCGTCGGGGTTGATCAGGGCGAGCCAGCGGCCGCGGGCGGCCTTCGCCCCATCGTTGACGCCGCCGGAGAAGCCGCGGTTCTCGGCGTTCTCGAGGAGGGTGATCGAGCGGTCGGCCGCGGCTGACCCCCGGGCCGCGCCGTCGGTGGAGGCGTTGTCCACGACGATCAGTTCGAAATCGCGGAAGCTCTGGGCGGCGAGCGCCGCGAGGCAGCGCTCAAGGGTCGGCGCGCTCTGATAGGTCACCACCACGACGCTGATGGCCGGCGAAGGAGGCTTGTGTTTCGCTCCCTGTCGGGCCATCCGAGGGCGTGTCTCCCAACTCACGCCGACATGACAACGATCACGCCGCTCGCGCTTCCTGAGGTCCTGCTTATCACGCCGACGCGCCATGGCGATGCGCGCGGCTGGTTCGCCGAGACCTGGAGCGAGAAGCTGATGGGCGAGGCCGGGCTGGCCAATCCCTTCGTGCAGGACAACCAGGCGTTCAACGCCAGGGCGGGCACCCTGCGGGGCCTGCATTTCCAGACCGCGCCGCACGCCCAGGGCAAGCTGGTGCGGGTGCTGAAAGGCGCGATCTACGACGTGGCGGTGGATGTGCGGCCGGGCTCCGCCTCGTTCGGGCGGTGGGTGGCCGCCGAGCTGACCGCGGCGGGCGGCGAGCAGCTGTTCGTGCCGCGCGGCTTCGCCCACGGCTACTGCACGCTCGAGGACGACACCGAGCTGTTCTACAAGGTCGACGGCGCCTATGCCCCGCAGCTGGAAGGCGGCGTGGCCTGGAACGACCCGGACCTGGCGATCGCCTGGCCGCTCGACGGCGAGCCCGTGCTGTCGGAGAAGGACCAGAAGCTGCCGCGGCTGAAGGACATGCCGCGCGACGTCCTGAGGTTCGGGGCCTTTCCCTAGGCCCTGGGCTGGCAAGGACGTAACGTCGTGCGCGCCGTCCCCGCGGCCGAAAGCATCCCATGTCTCATGACTATAAGCCGCCGACGCGGCTATCCACGCTGCTCCGCAGCGGCGGCCTGTTCTGGGGCGGCATCGCGGTCGTGGCGATCGTCTTCGGCCTGTACGCCCTCACCCACCTGTAGCGCGCCGGCACGCCACTCGGCCTGCACCAGCGGATCGGCTTCCGACGGCAGACGCCGCCGGCGCAGCGCGTCGAACCCATCCGCGCCCAGCAACCGGCACAGGGCCCAGACGGCCGCGCCGCGCACCAAGGGCGAGCGGTCGTCGAGGAGACGCTCGGCGTCCGCGACCAGGACCCGCTCACCCGAGTTTCCGATCGCGTAGAGGACGTTGCGGACGAAGCGGTCGCGACCGATGCGCTTGACGGGGCTCTTGGCGAAGAGAGCGCGGAACGCCGCGTCGTCGAGGCCGGCGAGATCGGCGAGGCTTGGCGCGCGCAGGGCCTCGCGGGCCTGCAGCTTCTGCTCGGCGGCGACGGCGGCGAACTTGTTCCAGGGGCAGACGGCCAGGCAGTCGTCGCAGCCGTAGATGCGGTTGCCCAGCGCCGCGCGGAACTCGTGCGGGATCGGGCCTTTCAGCTCGATGGTCAGGTAGGAGATGCAGCGCCGGGCGTCGAGCATGAAGGGCGCGGGGAAGGCGTTGGTCGGGCAGACGTCGAGACAGGCGCGGCAGGTGCCGCAGGCCATGGGTTCGGGCGCGTCGGGGGCCAGCTCCAGGGTGGTGAGGATCGATCCCAGGAACAGCCAGGAGCCGAACTCGCGGGAGACCAGGTTGGTGTGGCGGCCCTGCCAGCCGAGGCCGGCGCGCTCGGCGAGCGGCTTCTCCAGCAGCGGCGCGGTGTCGACGAACACCTTCAGCTCGCCGCCGAACCGCCCCTGCAGCCAGCGGGCCAGCGCCTTCAGCCGGGACTTGATCAGCTCATGGTAGTCGTCCCCCTGGGCATAGACGCTGATCGCGCCGCGGGTGGGCTCGGCGAGGATCGCCAGCGGATCGTGGTCGGGGCCGTAGTTCATCCCGAGCACGACGGCGGAGCGCGCCTCGCCCCACATGGCCCGCGGATGGGCGCGGCGCTCGGCCGTCTCAGCCATCCAGGCCATCTCGCCGTGGCGGCCTTGCGCAACATATTCGGCGAAGCGGCCGGCGGCGGGCCAGGTCTCATCGAGGTCGGTGAAGCGGCAGATGTCGAAGCCCAGCGCCTTGGCCTCGGCGCGGATCAGGTCGGCAGGGGTGTCAGAAGTCGAGATCGTCATAGTGCTTGGCGGGGCTGAGCCCCGCCCAGCGGTCCATCAGCAGAGGCCGGAAGGCCGGCCGGGATTTCAGCTTCATGTACCAGGTCTTCACGCCTGGGAAGTCGCCCCAGGGCACGTCGCCGAGGTAGTCGATGACCGACAGATGGGCCGCGGCCGCGAAATCGGCAAGTGACAGCCGGCGGCCGACCAGCCATTCGCGTTCCTGCAGCAGGCCCTCGAGGTAGCGCAGGTGGATCTTCAGCCCCTCGCGGCCTAGGCGCAGGTTGGCGAGCTCGGGGGCGCCCAGGCCCAGGAGCCGCTTCTCCATCTTCTCGTGCAGGATGTAGCCGCCGACCTCGTACTCGAACTTGCGGTCGAACCAGGTGATCAGCCGCCGGGCCTCGGCGCGTTCGGCGGCCTCGCGGCCTAGCAGCGGCGGCTCGGGATGGGCCTCTTCCAGCCAGTCGAGGATGGCGCGGGCCTCGCAGAGCACCAGGGCGCCCTCGCCCTGGCCCTCCACCAGCACCGGGGTCATGCCCGAGGGATTGAGGTCGGTGAAGGCCGTCGGGCGCTCCCAATAGCGGACCTGCACCTCGGCGAACGGCAGCCGCTTCTCACCCAGCGCCAGGCGCACCTGGCGCGAGGCGGGGTCGAGCGGGAAATGATGCAGGGTGCGGTCCTGGCTCATGTCCGGCGGCGGCTGGGGGTGCGGGGGCGACTCAACAGCCTGAACTGACGCTGCACCCCTTAAGCTCCGGTTTACTTTACCCTTCGGCCCGATTGGCCTCGGCGAAGGCCCCGCCGTGCGGCTCGGCCCGGCCGCGCGGATCGGCGTGGATGATGATGTCGGCGGAGGGGAAGGCCTCCAGCACCCGCTTCTCGGCGGCGACGATCACCTGATGGGCGGTCTCCAGGGTGAGCTCCGGATCGAGGTCCACGTGCATCTGGATGTGGACGAAGGGGCCCGAGGCGCGGGTCCGGAGCTGGTGGACATCGGTCAGGCGAGCGTCCTGGGTCATCAGCTTGACGATCCGGGCGCGGGCCTCGTCGGAGAGCTCGCGGTCCATGAGCTGGGCGGAGGCCTCGCGGAACACGCTGACCGCCCCCCAGAGCAGCAGGGCGGCGACGATCAGGGCGGCGACGGCGTCCAGGGAGCCGAGCCCCAGCCAGGCCGCCAGGCCGATGCCGGCGAGCGCGACGATATTGGAGGCGAGGTCGGCGGCGTAGTGGGCCCGGTCGCCGGAGACGGCCACCGAGGCGGTCTGCCTGAGCACGCGGGTCTGGGCGATGATCAGGAGCCCGGTGAGCACGGTGGAGACCACCATCACCGCGAGCGCCCAGCCGGCGTCCTTCAAGGCGTGGGGCACCAGGAGGTCGCCGATCGCCTCGCGGGCGATGAGTGCGGCCGAGGCGAACACCAGGCCGGCCTGCATCAGGCTGGCGAAGGCTTCGGCCTTGCCGTGGCCGAAGCGGTGCTCCGGGTCGGGCGGGGCGACGGCGTAGCGGACCGCGAAGAAGGTGCCGAGCGAGGCCAGCAGGTCGAGGCCGGAGTCGGCCAAGGACGCCAGCAGGGCGACCGAGCCGGAGACCCACCAGGCCGCGATCTTGATCGCCACCAGGATCGCCGCCGTGCCCACTGAGAGCAGGGTGACGCGCCGGGTGAGCGCCGCGCTTTGGCTGGGGGTCAGGCCGTGGGTGTCCATCGGCGCGGAAGGTAGTGGCGCGGCGCGTGGAGGCCAGCGCGAACGACTCTCAGCTTAGGCGGCGACCTTCGGCAGGGGCCCCACGTAGCGCGACTGCGGGCGGATCAGGCGGCCGCCGGCCAGCTGTTCGCGGGCGTGGGCGATCCAGCCGGCGACCCGGCCCATGGCGAAGACGCAGGTGAAGGCGGTGGGCGGGAAGGCCAGGGCCTCGAGGAGCAGCGCGGTGTAGAACTCGACATTGGTGTCCAGCGTCCGGTCGGGCTTGCGGGCCTTGAGCATGGCCAGGGCCGCCTGCTCGACGGCCTCGGCGAATTCCAGGCGGCCGGGCAGGACGTTGGAGCCCTCGCCCAGCCGGCGCACGGCCTTCTTGAGGGCGTCGGCGCGGGGGTCGCGGACCCGGTAGACGCGGTGGCCGAAGCCCATCAGCCGGTCGCCGCGGGCCAGCGCCCGTTCGAGCCAGGCGCGGGCGTTGTCGGGCGTCCCGATGCCGTCGAGCATGTCGATGATCGGGCCCGGCGCGCCGCCGTGCAGCGGACCCTTCAGGGCGCTGATGCCGCCCAGCGTGGCCGATGCCAGCCCGGCGCGGGTCGAGGCGATGACCCGGGCGGCGAAGGTTGAGGCGTTGAGGCCGTGGTCGCTGACGGTGACGAGGTAGGTGTCGAGCGCCTCGGCCTCGGCGGCGGTGGGCGGACGGCCCTTGATCATCCGCAGGATGTCGGCCGCGTGGCCAAGGGCGGGATCGGGCCGCACCGGCGCTTCGCCCGCCTGGCCGCGCACCACGGCGGCGGTGAACACGGCCGGCGCGGCCATCAGCCGGAAGGCGACGCCCTGGCTGTCGCCGTCGGCGAGCCGGGCGGTGAGCGCCCGCATGGCCTCGATGGGCGCCAGCGCCAGGAGGCCGGTGTCCAGCGCCGAGACCTCGGCAAAGACCTCCAGGCGCGCGGCGCCCAGGGCCGGGCCGAAGTCCGCCGGCAGGTCCTCGAAGAAGCCGTCCCAGAGCAGGCGGGCGACATCCT
>JAQGIX010000359.1 GCA_028290925.1 Phenylobacterium sp.
GGCCGAGCTCGTGGCAGATGGCCAGGCCCAGGCCGGTGCCGCCGTAACGGCGGGTGGTCGAGGAATCCAGCTGGTCGAACTTCTGGAACAGCCGGACCAGGTTGTCCGGCGAAATGCCGACGCCGGTGTCCGCCACGGCGATCTCCAGCATGGCCCCGTCGTGCCGGGCGGTGACCCGGATCTCGCCCTGCTCGGTGAACTTCAGGGCGTTGGAGATCAGGTTGTAGAGGATCTGCCGGATGCGGGTGGGATCGCCGAGGTAGCGGCCCCGGGCCTGGGCGATATCGAGGGCGAAGGACAGGCCCTTCTTGTTGGCGAGCGCGGTGAAGGCCGAATAGGCGCCCTGGGCCAGCTCGCCCAGGTCGAACTCGATGGTCTCCAGCTCCAGCTTGCCGGCCTCGATCTTGGAGAGGTCGAGGACATCGTTGAGGATGGCCAGCAAGGCCTCGCCGGAGCGATGGATGACGCTCAGCCGGTCGCGCTGCACCTCGCTGAGCTCATCGGCGGCCATGGCCTGGGTCATGCCGAGCACCCCGTTGAGGGGGGTGCGGATCTCGTGGCTCATGGTGGCCAGGAAGGCGCTCTTGGCGGTGTTGGCCGACTCCGCGGCGAACTCGCCCTGCCGGGCCTGGTGGCGCGCCGCGCGCAGCACGGTCCGCGACCGATCGAGCTGGCGCCGCGCCAGGAAGAAGAAGTTCACCAGAGTGACCACGCCGGCCGCCAGCACGACCATCTCGACGCCCTGCAGGCCGTCCCGGATGGCCAGGTCGACGCCCATGTAGAGCATCGCCGCGGCGTAGGGCGTCAGCAGTAGCCGGAACAGGCGGAGGTCGGAATAGTACTGCAGGAGCACGTAGGACGCGCCGACGAAGGCGCAGATCAGCGCGAAGGTTCCCGCCACCTGGTCGCCGGCCCGCCAAAGCGCGAGCAGCATGGCGATCTGCACGAGCGTCCCGACGATGCTGTTGAGCGTGATGGCCCGCCTGGATCGGGCCGGCCCGGTGACGCCGCTCAGCCGCAGGCCGACGAGCAGGCCGGCCCAGACCGCGAGGAGCCAGAGCAGCGTCCAGCCCGGTCCCACGTGGCAGGCGCCCACGGCGGCGAGCGCGAGGCTCGAAACCAGCCGCGGGATCATATTGCGCGCGGACGCGGCGAACAGGTGCACGCCCTGCGCCGGCGTCTTCGACAGCGAACCGCCGCCTGCGCTGCTGGCCAAATCGCTCAACAGCCGTCCCCCCTTAGTTTTCAGGAGAGTGACCGGACCGGGTTAACCATGCGTCAAATTGGAAAACCGGCGATCTCCGCCGTCAGGCCGGGCTGAGTTCCAGGGCCGGGTAGTCCACATAGCCCTCCGCACCCGCCGAATAGAAGGTCTCGGCGGTCCAGGGGTTGAGCGGCGCCCCGGCCGCGAGCCGCACGGGCAGGTCGGGGTTGGAGATGAACAGCTTTCCGAAGGCCACCGCGTCGGCCTCGCCCGAGGCGACGATCGCCGCCGCGCTGTCCGCATCGAAGCCTTCGTTGGCGATGTAGACCCCGCCGAACGCCGCCTTCAGCCGCGGACCCAGGCTGTCGGCCCCCAGGCGCTCGCGGGCCATCAGGAAGGCCAGGCCCCGCTCGCCCATGGCCCGAGCCACATACTCGAAGGTGGCGGCCAGGTCGCTGTCGCCCATGTCGTGGGCGTCGCCGCGCGGCGCGAGGTGCAGGCCGACCCGCTGGGCGCCGAACACCGAGATCGTCGCGTCCACCGCTTCCAGCATCAGCCGGGCGCGGTTCTCGATCGATCCGCCGTAGGCGTCGGTCCGCCGGTTGGAGCCGTCCTGCAGGAATTGGTCGAGCAGATAGCCGTTGGCGCCGTGCAGCTCGACGCCGTCGAAACCGGCGCGCTTGGCGTTCTCCGCGCCCGTCCGAAAGGCCTGGACGACGTCGGCGATCTCCGCGAGCGAGAGGGCCCGCGGCTCGGGATAGGGCCGCTTGGGCCGCAGCAGGCTGACGTCGCCCTTGGCGGCGATGGCGCTGGGGGCCACCGGCGGCTGGCCGTCCAGGAAGCTGGGGTCGGAGATGCGGCCGACGTGCCAGAGCTGCAGGAAGATCAGGCCGCCGGCGGCGTGCACCGCCTCGGTGGTGAGCTTCCAGCCCTCCACCTGCGCGTCCGACCAGATGCCGGGCGTGTCGGCGTAGCCGACGCCCAAGGGGGTCACCGAGGTCGCTTCGCTGATGATCAGGCCGGCCGAGGCCCGCTGCGCATAGTATTGCGCGACCAGCGGCCCGGGCGTGCGCTCGGCGCCGGACCGCGACCGGGTGAGCGGCGCCATGACGATGCGGTTGCGCAGCGACAGGTCGCCAATCTGGATCGGGTCGAACAGCGAAGGCATGGGTGATTCCTTGTGTAGCGCGGCCCTACAGGTAGGGGCTGCGGTCATAACCGCATCCGGAGATTTCCTGCATCGCAACCCAGAAATGAGGGACGGCCGGGCCGCAACGCCCCAGCGACCCTCGCGGCGAGAGTCGCGGAGCCTTCAGGGTCGGGAGGCCTTCGGGCGCGGCGGGCAGGCGCGTCGTTCGTACAGCCGCCACTCGCCCGAGGCCGCGACCTGGGCCGGGGGACAGGGGCTTCCCGCGAAGATGCTGGCGGGCGGCGCGCCGGCGCTGCGCACGAAGAAGAAGCGGTAGCGGTCCCCGCCGTCCGCACGCCAATCGAACCGCGCCGGATTCTGCGCCACGTATTCGTCCACCGGCGGGACGCGGCCCGGCCGGAAACGCGCGATCTGCGGGTGGAAGGCGGCGAAGTTGAAGTCCACGAAGCCACCGCGCTCGGCCTGGTACCAGAGGGCGTGGTGCAGATAGGCGTCGGCGTTGTGATCGACCTCGCTGCTGGGGTCGAAGATCAGCGCGAGGGCCCGCTGGCCGGGCGCCGCGGCCGCCAGGATCCCTTCGAAATCCCGCTGCTCGCGGCCGAACTCGAACGACAGCCGGGCGTGCTGGGCGAGGACAGCGGCGCAGGCGAGGCCGGCCCACAGCCCGAGACGCGGTTGCAGGCGGGCCGCCAGGCTGGCGGGCGCCGGGGCCCGCTCCCGCAGCAGCCAGGCGTAGGCGGGCGGAAGGAAGAGGGCGAAGCGCTCGAAGAGCATGGAGGTCGACCAGGCGTAGTGCGGCGCCAGGACCACCGCCCCGAGGGCGCCGGCGGCGATGACCACGGCCTCGCGCGCCCGCCAGTCCGGCCGGAAGCCCGCCAGCAGCGGCAGGCCCGCGAACACCGGGAAGCAAAGCGCCGGCCAGCCGCTGTTGGGGGCGTCGAAGGCGTTGAAGACCACCGACACGAAGTGCGCCTGCCAGGGGCCGAACGCGAGCTGGGCCCCGAAGTCCCGCGTGATCGCCGCCTCGCGCTCGCGGGTCAGCACGAAGAACGCCGCGCAGGCCGAGAGCAGGATCCAGAACGGCCAGGATCGCAGGAGGAGCCGGCGCACGCCGCCCGGCTGCGCGAGACCGGGCTGCACCAGCAGGATGAAGCCGCCGACCCCGCAGGCGAAGAGAAACACCAGGCCGTGGGAGAACAGCAGCCCGAGCCCGAGCGCGGCCAGGCCGAGGCCTTGGCGGGCCAGGCCGGTCCGCGCGTAGCGGATGCACAGCCAGATGAAGGCCACGCCCAAGGGCGCGGCCACCAGGAAGGTGTACATGCCCCAGGCGTAGGCGAAGCCGAAGAAGCTGAAGGCGTAATAGGCGTCGAGCCTTGGCGAGGCGCCGAGCTCGCGCCGGACCCCGATGCAGGCGCCGATGAACGCGGCGTAGGCGGCGGTCAGCACCACCTTCAGCGCCGCCGCCGCGGACATCACGAACGACAGCGGCAGGGCGAGGCCGTAGCCGATCAGATAGGGGGTGAAGAGGTTGACGTGGATCTCGCCGGCCCACGGCGAGCGGCCGAGCACCAGATCGTGCAGCAGGGCCACCTGCCCGGCGTGCTGCGGCAGGTCGATCATCAGCGGCCGCGGCGCGGCCCAGATCGCCACGACGCCGAGGGCGAACAGCAGGAGGCGGCCGAGCGTCGCCAGGTCGGTCAAGCCCCGCGGCGCGCGCCGGGACCCGGGCTCGAGAGCCGCGTCGCGCGAGGCCATGTCAGATGGTCTTCTCGATGATGAAGCGCGGCCGGCGCTTGGTCTCGGCGTAGACCCGCGAGACGTAGCCGCCGATGATGCCGATCGCCAGCAGCTGCACGCTGCCCAGGAAATACATCGGGATCACGGTGGAGGCCCAGCCGGGCAGAGCCCGCGCCGTGAACAGCCGCACCGCCAGCGCCCAGAATCCGGCCCCGACCGAGCCCAGGGCCACCACGAAGCCGAGCACGGTGATCCATTGCAGGGGCACGGTGGAGAACGAGAACACGCCGTTGGCGGCCAGGGCGATCATCTTCGACAGCGGGTACTTGGTTTCGCCGGCCAGGCGGGGGCGCCGCTCGTAGGTGACCACCTCGCTGCGGAAGCCGAGCAAGGGCACGATGCCGCGCAGGAAGAGGTTCACCTCGGTGAAGCCGCCCAGGGCCTCAACGGCTTGCCGGCCCATCAGGCGGAAATCGGCGTGGTCAGCGACCACGTCGACGCCCAGCTTGCGCAGCAGCCAGTAGTAGCTCCAGGCGCTGTAGCGCTTGAAGAGGCTGTCATGCTCGCGCCGCGCGCGGACGCCGTAGACGATCTCGGCCCCGCGCTGGTGCGCCTCGATCATCCGGGGAATGGCGCCGAGATCGTCCTGCAGGTCGGCGTCCAGGCTGACCAGCAGGTCGCCGGGCGCGTTCAGCAGGCCGGCCAGCAGGGCGTGCTGGTGTCCGCGGTTGGCGGACAGCCGGATGCCGCAGACCCGGGCGTCGCGCACCTTGGCGGCTTCGATGATGTCCCAGGTGTCGTCGTGCGATCCGTCGTCGACCAGGGTCATGGCGCTGTCGGCGCGCACCAGGCCGCGGGCGGTCAGGTCGTCGAGCAGGGCCAGCAGCCGGGCGATCGTCTCCGGCAGCACCGCCTCTTCGTTGAAGCAGGGCACGACCAAATTGAGGCGCTTGGGCTTCATCGGATCAACGCAGGTTGATGAGCAGCAGGCCGGCCAGGACGAGGCCGACGCCGGCCAGGGCCCGCGGCGGAACGACCTCGCCGAACAGCGCCGCCCCGCTGACGTAGACGATCACGAAGGTGAGCGCGGTGTAGGGATAGACCAGGGTCAGCGGGGCCTTCGACAGGGCGAAGATCCACAGCACGGCGCCCAGCAGGTAGAAGCTGAGGCCGCCCGCCAGCCAGGGATTGACGAACTCGATGGCCGCCACGCGGCCGGCGGCGCCCTGCTTCAGCATCAGCTGACCGCCCGCCGCAGAGAGGCTGCTGAGCAGCAGCAGGGCGTGGACCCAGAGCGGCACGCCCTAGGCCCGCGCCAGCGCGCGCACGAACTGCCGGTGCTTGATCGCCGCCAGGTGGGAGACCGTGGCCGCCGGCAGCGCGCGAAGCACGAGCTTGCGGACCCGCATGGGCAAGGATGAGACGTCGGGAATGGGCGCGCCGGGGGCGAGCTCGGCGCGGCGGACCTCCGCCGGCAGCCGGCCGACGGCGTCCTCATGCACGTAGAGCAGGGTGTTGTAGCGATACCACCACTCGATCTGCGTCTGGTCGGCGATCCGCGGGCGCAGGTAGTCGAAGGCGCGGTAGCCCCGCGCCGCGAACAGCTGGCGCCAGTAGCCGAGGGGTCGCTCGTTGATGTGGCCCTTGCCGCCCTGGCCCGGGACCGCGGCGGAGAACAGGATGTGGTCGCCGTGGCGGACCAGGTTGTCCACCAGCCCGGGTCCCGCCCTGGCCGGCACGTGCTCGGCCACCTCGAGGCATTGGACCAGATCGTAGCGGCGTCCGAGGTTGAGCGGCTGGGTGATGTCGGCGGGCCGGAAGCCGGCGCGGTCGATCAGCAGCAGAGCGGTGTCCAGATAGCTGCCGTCGATCCCCAGCACCGTGCCGACCCCGGCCTCCTGGTGCGCGCGCAGCCAGGCGCCGGCGCCGCAGCCCACGTCGAGGACGCTGTCGAGCGTCAGGACCTGATGGAGCAGCGGCAGCACCAGGCGGGCGGAGCGCAGCGCGCCCTCCCGCTGATAGGCATAGAAGACGTCGTCATAGGGAGAGACGGCTGCCGACAAGGTCAATTCCAACGCAAGATGACGCCCAACCACCCCAGGTTGCCCGCCAAGCATGGAAGATCGGTTAAGCGACGTGGCCGCGCCGGACCGCTTCGGAGGTCGCGCCCGCCGGCCCGGCCGGGCTCGGAGGTCAGAGGCGGATTGATCTGCTCCCAAGCGTACGAAGACGCCTCGGCCAAGGAGATCGAACAGGGCGGGTGCGCGCCGGTGTGAGGCGCGCCATCTAACAACCTGGGGGGCCAGGAAGGAGGAGTCCCAATGTCAGGTCATCCGTCGAGCGCCCGGTTCGCCGACAAGCCGGAGGACTACGCGAACCTCGGGATCAAGCCCCGCGACATCCAGCCCTTCGAGGACGGCATGCGCACCGACGGCGGGCCGGGCGGCTACGAGTGGTGGTATTTCGATTCCCACCTCGCCGACGGCTCGTCGCTGGTGATCGTGTTCTTCACCAAGGAGATGATGAACCCCGGCGGAAAGCTGGCGCCGTTCGTCACGGTGGAGCTCGATCGCCCGGGGCGCCCGACGCTGCATCTCGAAGCGCGCGTTGCGCCGGACGCCTTCTCAGCCAGCCGGGATCGATGCGACGTCCGGATCGGCGACAACACCTTCCGCGGCGATCTGCGCGACTACGAGATCCACTTCGCCAAGGACGACGCGACCATCGACGTCAAGCTGACGGGCGAGGTCCCGGCCTGGCGGCCGACCTCGGGCTACATGTATTTCGGCGACCACGATGAGCACTTCTTCGCCTGGCTGCCTGCCGTGCCCCAGGGCACGGTCTCGGTGGACCTCAACATCGGCGGCGAGCCGGCGCACCTGGAAGGCGTCGGCTATCACGACCACAACTGGGGTGATGCGCCGATGATGAAGCTCATCAACCACTGGTACTGGGGCCGCGCGCAGGCGGGCGACTATTCCATCGTGGCCAGCTACATCTTCGCCCAGAAGGCCTACGGCGACGCCGAATTGCCGATCTTCATGCTGGCCAAGGGCGGCAGGATCATCGCCGACGACGCGGCCAAGGTCAGGTTCCACCTGGAAGACGAGCACGTCGACGAGCAGAGCGGCAAGCCGGTCGCCGACCTGGTCATCTATGACTACGAGGACGGCCCCGAACGCTATCGGGTGACCTACCGGCGCTCGCAAACCATCGTCGACGAACAGCTCGTCAGCCGATTGCACGGCGTCAAGCGGCTGCTGGCGACGCTGGCGCGGTTCGACGGCTCCTACCTGCGCTTCACCGGCGAAGTGCAGCTGCAGCGCTTCGTGGGCGGCGAGCCGGTTGAAGACGTCAGCGATCCAGGGATCTGGGAAATGATGTACTTCGGGCGGGTCGGCCGGTAGTCGCCACGCCGCTCAGTAGGGCGATGGATAGGCCCGCCGCAGCGGCCCCGCGGCGAGGATCGTTATCTCGACCTCGTGGGCGCCTCGCCCCTCGAAGTCGGTGGCGAAGGGCCGGATCCGCCCGAAGTAGGGGATCAGCCGCGGCAGCGCCGCCTCGACCTTCGCCGTGGGTCCGATGATCAGCGCGTCACAACCGGGCGCGGCCGGCGGTCCGAGGAATGCGAACCCCCGCGGATCGGCGGAGAACACGTGGACGGGCGCGAGATCGCCGACCCCCTGCCCGATCTTGCCGGCGTCGACCCAGCTCGCTGCGGCGACGAAGAGACAGGCCGACGGCGAGCCGAGCCGCCGCGCCACCTGCGCCTTCAACCCCCGCCACTGCACGGCCTCGACGGTGGGGTCGACCTTGAACACGCGCGGAAGCGCCTGATGCAGGAACCCGGTGGCGGCCTCGGCGACCGCGAAGGGCCACAGCAGCACGAGCGCCGCCATTGAGCCGGCCACCCAGGCCCTGGGCCAGCCGCGGGCCGCCTGCCGGGCCAGCAGGTCCCCGAGCAGCGGGAACAGCAGCAGCCAGCCGCACATGGACCAGTGCGGCAGCCCCGGTCCGCTCCACAGCGGCGCGACGGTGAACAGGGCGATCGCCGGCGCCGCCAGCATCAGGCAGAGCCAATGTCTCCGGGCCGAGGGCCCGCGACGAAGCGCCGACCACGCGGCCCCGGCCAGGGCCGCGAAGACCCAAGGCAGGAGCACCGCCGCGGCGCCGGCCAGCGCCGCCACCGAATCCAGGGGATGCAAGCCCTGGCGAGGCGCGCCCCGCCCGGACTGGAAGAGCAGCGACGCCCAGCCGTGGCCGGCGTTCCAGACCAGGACCGGCGAGACCACCAACAGACAGAGCGCCGCGCCGGCCCAGGGCGCGGGATGGCGAAACCAGCGGCGCAGATCGGGGCTGGAGGCGAAGAACAGCAGCAGGCCAACAGCGAACAGCACCGCCTGATATTTCGAAAGGCCGGCCAGGCCGAGACACAGACCGAGGCTGAGCCAGCACGTCCAGATCGCGCGGCGGCCCAAGGGGCGATTCTGGGGCCGGCTGGGGAAGACAAGTTCGGCCACCGACACCGCGGCCGCCAGCAGGAAGAGATCAAGCGGCCCGTCGGGCAGGATCCAGGCGCCGGCGACAGCCGTGAAGAACCCGGAGAGGTTCAGGGCGAGGGTCGCCCAGACCGCGGCGGCCGGTCCGAAAA
>JAQGIX010000439.1 GCA_028290925.1 Phenylobacterium sp.
CCACGAAACCCCCGGTTCGGTGTCCGGCGATGCTGTCCAGGTCGGACGGACCTGGCAATACGTGAATGTCAAGGGTGGCCCTGATCGCCGATACAGCAACAACCCCATGCTGGCCATCATGTTGTATGGAGTGGTGGAACTCAGCACTCCTCAAGGCCTCAACTGGCAAGTGCAGGTTTTACGCGCCGACGCTGCGCAACCCATTGCATCAATTTTGTTAACCGTCCCGCCTGTCGGGCAGCGCCCAGGCCACGTGCAGTCGCATTGCGTGAAGGACGAGCCGATACCGCAGGCTTCACCGCCCGTTAGGGCGCGGTCGCGGCCACGAGGGAAGTCGACGTCGGGGATTAAGCGGGCGTTGCTGACTAGGACGCGTACTGCCTATTCGACAGAAGACCAGCTCTTTACGGCGATCGACCTTGAAACGACGGGCCTAGACGCGGAGAGCGACAAGATCGTGGAGCTAGGGCTTGTGAAGTTTCGCCCCGACGGGACAGTTGTGGACGAGTTCGCGACCTTAGTCAACAGTCCCGGGTCTTCTCCTGAAGCCCGCGCCCACCATGAGATCAGTGACGCGGATCTCGTCGGAGCACCGTCGATTGACCAAGTGCTGCCCGAGGTATTCGGGTTCATTTCGGGAACCGTTCTCGTAGCTCACAACATGGAGTTCGAGGAATCCTTCCTGAGTGCAGTAGCAAAAAGCACAAAGTTGCGGCTTCCGGAAACCATTGGTGTCTGTACGCTCCAAACTGCCCGTAGGCAATTGGATGGACGCGCCTACAGCCTGATCTCGATGTACAAGACAGCGACCGGTCAATGGGCAGCCAACATGCATACCGCCCTGGGTGATGCGCGGTCTGTGCGTGAGGTCTTCCTCTGGCTGCTACGGGATGCGCCTCAACCGCTCTATCTCACACAACCGCCGCCGAAGACCTCACCCGCTCCCACAGGTTTTGATACCTGTCCGATCAGCTGCCGGCCCATGCCATTGCTCAAGGCGTCGGTCGCCGAGCTTCTCGCATCGTTCCCTCAATCGGACACACCCCGGTGCGGTGATGAGAAAGCGATAGGCCGGTACCGGGAGCTACTCACCGATTGCGTAGAAGACGGTCGACTCACCATGAAGGAGGCATCTGCGCTCAGTGCTCAGGCCCGCTTAACCAGATTGACCGGCACGCAGCTGCGCCAGCTTCACCAGGCCGCATGGACATCAGCGTTTAGCGAGGAAGCATCCGCTGACTGGAGCCGGCTTACGCCGCTGCGGCGGCGCGAGATGTTTCTACTTGCTGAGGCACTTGGGCTAGATGCTCTGGCGGAGAAGATAAAGAAGGTCATCGACGCTTGTGCAGAACCGGAACCATCCCCCGAGGCCCGGTATTTGCGTGGCCTCAGGGTTGGAATCGTCGGTGACGACAGCGACTCTGTAAGCCTTCGTGAACGAGCGGAGTCGTACGGCGCGAAGATCGCGGTGAACATCACCAAAACCGTCCAATGGCTTGCTACGACATCACCAGACGCAGTCGACACCTGCCACAACGCTGCACGCCGGCTCGGCATACCTATGCTCAGCCCCCGAGAGGCGCGGGTACGGCTAGATGAAGCGATTCGCGAGGCAGAGTTCAAAGCTTTTGAGCGGCAAAGGGAACTCGACGAATGGGCAGCCCACCGCAAGCAACAGGACGATTACTGGCGACCGACGTGGCGGCCTGTCGAACTCGACCACGATCCCGAGCCGGACTACGACCTGTAGTAAGGCCAGTACTGGCGGGGCGGTCTACACCTCCGGCGGAACCGCCGCAACGACTACACGTTGGAACGGCTCGCGCCATCACACAACCAGAAAATGTGCGGTTAAATGCGGGAGGGGTGGGTCGAAATCTCGGCCTTGACCAGTCCGTAGAACGGCGTGGTACCGGCATGTCGGGGGGAACACCGGCCCGCGGCGCCCTCTTGACCATCCGCCTCTTATTGGCCACGGCGGCGCTTGTTCGCGGCTTTCAACGCCATCCGCTTCATGTGGGCCTTGCGCGGCGTATTCGGCGCGTTTCGCGCGCTCCTGGGGGGACAGTTTGCCTTCGGGATCTAACCTCCCGCTCAAACTTGGCATAGAAGCCGTCACGCGCCGCCTGAGTGGCCACGAAGCGGTCCTCGGTGTTGGCCCATCGCGCGTAGGCACCCAGCCGGCCGCGCATGCTGTGCGGGGATGCGTCCGGGGCTAACGTCGCGTCATTCTCCTCACAGATAGTTCTCACATGACCTCGAGGTTTCATCGCGGTCGATGACCGCGGCGTCCACAAAGTGACACGCGCTAGAAGATTGCCTAGAGATCGAACCCTGTGTCCAAAGCGTGTTCCTTGCCGCGGTCCCGGCGTATCTGCTGGTCGATCCACCGTTGACGCTCGGTGGCCTGCTCCTGTGTTTCCTCACGCCATTGCTGGTAGGTGGCCCGTCGGCGCTGTACCGCGTTAGCGCGGCGCTGCACCACGAGTCGCTTCACCAGCGGGGGCAGGTCTTCCGGGCTGCTGCACGCGGCGACGTCGTGGGCGGTTTGGGGCCGGTCGTCGCGATTGGCGATGATGGCGCGCACCAGCGTCGCGGCCTCTCTGCTGGTGCCTCGACGCATAACGTGCACGCCGCGCGGGTCGGCGTGCTCGTGGTCGCCCTCGCCGGCCATCCGCTCATACAGGTAGGTGGTGTTGGATTCGCGGCCGCGGGTCATCGCCACGTACAGCGTGGCGCGGCTGGTGTTTTCGCCGAGGACGGCGTGCACGGTCTCTGCGGTGATGCCCTGGCTGGCGTGCACCGTGGACGCGTAGCCGTGGGTGACGTGCCGGCGCAGGTAGTCCCCGGCAAGCAGCGTCCGCGCTCCATCGCCGAGGCGCCTGGCCGCCACCCAACCCTTGTTGTGGTCGATGGCGAACACCCTCCAGCGGTTGCCGTTGCGGACCGGGTCTGCGGGTTGGCCCTGGGCGTCGTCGGCGCGGATCGTCGGGTTGTTTTCGCGGGTGATGATGATGTCTCC
>JAQGIX010000403.1 GCA_028290925.1 Phenylobacterium sp.
CGGCCGGCTGTATGAGGTGGTGCTGGCCGCCGCCGAGCAGGCCGAAGCGACCGCCAAGACCGCGGCGGCCTGAGCCGGCAAGCCAGCTGGGTCCTGGCCGGGGACTTTAGTCCCGGCCAGGGTGCGAGTCTCGGCGAGACGCCAATGCCGGCTTTCGACCCGTTGCCGACACTGTGCAGGTCAAATGCGAGCGCCTGCTCTGCGCCAAGAGCTGCCGTCAGCTCGACGCCGCAGAGCTGACATTCCGAACGGGGAAGTTGGGTGGTTCGCGGACGTTTCCAGGGTTTGTGGTTGCGGGGTCCGCTCGCGAAGGCGGACGCCGGACCGCGACGCGCTAAGACAGCCCGAAGGATGACTTCAGAATTGCTGCGGGCTCCTAGCCTGTCTTTGACGAAGGAATGCAGAGCCTAATAGTCGGCTCTTTTCCTATAGGGTCGAGCGGTATTGACGTGCCGCGAATGCCAAGTCGGCGCGCAAAGGCTGTGGCGAGCGCGAGTGAACCGCGGATTCGATCTGATTCCTGCCGCGCCTCTCCCAGAGCTTCTCTTGCGCGAGCAATCTGTTCAGGCGAGAGTTCGTCTTGGCCTTCCAGCGCCGACAGGTGCGACCACGTTCCGTCTTCGCGCGATGCGCTTTCTTCCAGATAGTGGAGTTGCTGATAGACTCGCGCGAATCCGCGTTGCTCATCGGAAGACATCAGGCTCGCGCGGCCGCTGGACCTCGCGGCATCCCATTTCTGAGTGTAGACGGCCCCCGTAATGGGCTGGCCGATATAGTAGAGCGGCTGAAAGGCGCGGTGCTTGCCAGCTCGGTCAAGGACGGCGGCGATTTCCCGAAGCCGGGCATCCAGGCAGACTTGCTGCGGCCCGCGAAAGCGCGTCGCATTGGCCAAGTCGAGGTCGATTTCAGACCTTACGGCCATGCGCGCTTCATCCGAAAGGCGGCGCTCGTGGAGGTTGCCGACTACCTGCTCCGCTCCAAGCGCCGTCAGCACGCCCAGGACGATGATCGCGTATTCCTTCAGGAACTCGCGAAGGCCATGCCAGGGCTTGGGTTTGTGGATGTCCATGCCGCCCCCCAGCGGATCACTACTAGTGATTTGCGTAACACGGATCGTCGCGATGTCCGCTTTGGGTCGTGAGTGGTCTTTAGGCGCCGACCGGAAACCGGACGCCTCAGCGGGGCGACCGAGAGCGGCCCTTTGGAAGGTCAGCAATGGGTGGCTTGCGGACCTAAAGAATCTTGCGGAAATAGACCACCCGCTCTGCTTCTTCGAAGCCGACCGCGCTGTGGAACGCATGACTCTCGCGGTTGTCGAGAAGGGCATCAGAAGCCATTTCTTTGCACCCTCGCGTACGTCCCCAACTCTCGACTGCTGAGCAGAGTTCGCGTCCGAGTCCGGCCCTCCGGTGCTCTGGGTCGATGTAGATCCCTTCAAGAAACGCCACTGGAGAGGTCTCGCAGCCATTGACGTAATCGTGGCGCAGCGTTGCTTCGGCAAACCCGCAGATGCGGCCCGCACCATCGACTGCAATCAGGGAGACCTTCTCATCGTCTTCGGATGCAGCGGCCGAAGCAGCTTCCTCGCGGTGCTCAACTGTGCCACCTGGCCAAAGCTCGGCGCGCAGCCTCGCCCAGTCCTCGATGTCAGCCAGCTTGGCGGTCCTGATTTGCATGAACGCAGAGTCACCCAACCAGCCAAGGTCCGCAACGGGTCGAACGCCGACATAGATTTCAAGCCTGAGAGCGGACGGTCTGAACGTCTGCAGAGGGTGGAACGCGGAAGTCGGCCTTCGTCCCGAATGCGGCCCCTCCGAACTTCCCGGACCTATTTGTCGCCGAGCATCCCGATCGTGTGCAGCCACTGCTCGACCAGTTGCGGCCAGCGGCTGATCGGCAGGTTGGTCGGGCGCAGCCCAAAGGCATGGCCGCCCTTGGCGTAGAGGTGCAGCTCCGCAGGCACGCGAGCCTTCTGCAGGGCGACGTAGTAGGCGAGCGACTGCTCGACCCCGTCCACATAATCGTCCTCGGCCTGCAGGAGAAAGGTCGGCGGCGTGTCGGCCCGAACGCGGATGTCCGGACGAAGGCTCAGGTCGTTTTCTTTGCGGGTGGCGCGCTTCTCGTCCTCGTGCGCCCACAGATGGCCGGGATAGACCGCGATGGCGAAATCCGGGCGGCTGCTGAGCGCGTCGGCGGAGTCGACCGGCGGATAGGTCCGGCGTGCGAAGCGCGTGCTGACGGCGGCGACGAGGTGCCCGCCCGCGGAAAAACCGATCACGCCGATCTTGTGCGGATCGACATTCCACTTCGCGGCATGTTGGCGAACTAGCCCCAGCGTGCGCTGCGCGTCCTGCAGGGCTGTCTGGACTTTCGGGTAATAGCGACGCCCGCCGAGAAGGGTGGGACCGGAGTTGGGCACGCGGTATTTCAGCAGCACGCAGGTGATGCCGCGCGAGGTCAGCCAGTCGCAGATCTCCGTGCCTTCGAGATCCATGGCCAGGACCTGGTAGCCGCCACCGGGAAACACCACCACGGCGACGCGGGTGTTGCGCCCCTTGGGCGCATAGACGGTCATCGTCGGCCGGCTGACGTGCGTGGACGCGCCCGCCTCCGGCATCGGATCGGCCGCCAGGTCCGGCGCCGCCCCAGGCCAGATCGCCATCTGGACATGCCCTGGCGAGGGTTGCCAGACGGGCTCGCGCGCCGTCGCGGCCGCGGCCGCGGAGCTGGTGAAGGCGATCAGCCAGGCGGCGATCAGCTCGTGGCGACCCAGCCGGCGAGATGATCGGCATCGTCCCTCGAATTCACGCATGTGCGAACCGCCCCCGGATTCAGCTGGAACGACGGTATGCGGACTTTTCCGAGATTCATATGAAACACGTGGCCGTGAGAAGAGCTGTTCCGCGCGATGTTGATGCGCTCAGTTCGCTGTGCGTCGGGCCGGCTTGTCAGTCGTCGCCATGCGAGGCTCGGCGCTGCCGACTTGAAAGACAAGGGCCCCCGGATCCTGCGGGTGTGCGCGCAGGGGCCGGAGGCCCTCTCGCCGCATCCCCGCGGCGTCGGCGGCTGGGCTGGGGGGAGTCAGCCGCCGAATTCGAATCCCGAGACCACCACGTCCATCACCGTGTCGCGGAAGGCGACGCGGCCCGGCTCGCCTTCGGCCGCGCCGGCGGCGACGAACAGCGGGGCGAGGTGCTCCTCGCGCGGGTGGGCCTCGCGGGCGTAGGGCGCCTGGTCCCAATGGCGGATCGCGTCGTCGCGGGACGCCGGATCGCTCATCGCCGCGCCGAGCCAGGCGTCGAAGGCCTGCGACTTGGCGGTGTAGGCCGGGGTGAAGCCGCCCATGTTGTGCCAGCTCATGCCCGACCCCACGATCAGCACGCCCTCGTCGCGCAACGGCGCCAGCGCGCGGCCCACCGCCAGGTGCGCCTCCGGGTCGAGGTCCTGGCGCAGCGACAGCTGCACGACCGGGATGTCCGCCTGCGGCGTGACCAGCTTCAGCGGCACGAAGACGCCGTGGTCATAGCCGCGGGCGGAGTCTTCCGCGGCGGGCAGGCCCGCCGCCGTCAGCAGCTGGCGCACCCGGCCCGCCAACGCCGGCGACCCGGGCGCCTCGAAGCGCAGCTGATAGGTGCTCTCGGGGAAGCCGTAGTAGTCGTAGATCAAGGCCGGCCGCTCGGCGGAGCCCACCGTGAAGGCCGGCTCCTCCCAGTGGCCGGAGACCACCAGGATCGCCGTCGGCCGCTCGGGCAGGCCGGCGATCAGGCCCTTCAGCCAGGCCGCCGTGCGGTCCCAGGTATCCTGCGGCCCGCGGGCCCAGTCCATGAAGAAGCAGGGCCCCGCGCCGTGCGGGATGAAGACGGTGGGCAGGGTCATGGCGGCAGCCTCAGGCGGCCTTGCGCGCTTCGGCGGCGGGGGCGATGCGCTCGATCCATTCGGCGAACGCCGCCGCATAGCCGCGCAGGAACTCCGTGGTGGAGTCGTTGACCAGCTCGCCGGCGTCGTCGAACAGCGCGAAGGCGTTGCCGACATAGGCTTCCAGGCTGAGCAGCGGCACGTTCAGGAACACCAGGCTCTGGCGCAGGTGGTGGTTGGCGCCGAAGCCGCCGATCGCGCCCGGCGACAGGCTGATCACCGCGCCCGGCTTGGCGTTCCAGGCGCTTTGGCCATACGGCCTGGAGCCCACGTCGACGGCGTTCTTCAGCACGCCGGGGACCGAGCGGTTGTATTCGGGCGTCACGAACAGCACGGCGTCCGCCGAGCCCACGCGGTGGCGGAAGGCGGTCCATTCGGCCGGCGGATCGGATTCCAGGTCCTGGTCGAAGTGCGGCAGGCCGCCGATCTCGACGACATCGAATTTGAGGTTGGCCGGCGCGAGGGCGGCGAAGGCGTTGGCGAGCTTGCGGCTGGCGGAGTCCTTGCGGAGGCTGCCGACCAGGACGGCGACGGTGCGGGCTTGGGTCATCTTAGTCTCTCCCTTGAATTCAGTGAGGCAGAGATGGCCACCGGCCTGCCCGTTGATAATCGGCCGCCTGCGCATAAGTATGCTTCCGAACGGGAAACAATCCGCATGGACCGCCTCGACGAGATCGCCGCCTTCGCGGCGGTGGCCGACGGCCGCAGCTTCACCCAGGCGGCCAAGCGGCTGGGGGTCTCCGGCGCGCAGGTCTCCAAGCTGGTGGCGCGCCTGGAGGACCGGCTGGGCGCGCGGCTGCTGAACCGCACCACCCGCGACGTGTCGCTCACCGACACCGGCCGCGCCTATCTGGAACGGGCGCGCACGCTGCTGGAGGATTTCGAGGCGCTGGAGGGCTCGGTGCGCGACGACGACGCGCCGCGGGGCCTGCTGCGCATCTCCGCGCCGGTGGCGTTCGGGGTCAAGCAGCTGGACCCGGCGATGCTCGACTTCGCGGAGGCCTATCCGGAGGTGGCGCTGGAGGTGTTCTACGCCGACCGGGTGGTCAACCTGGTGGACGAGGGCTTCGACGTGGCCGTGCGGATCGGCCACCTGGCCGACTCCTCGCTGATCGCCCGCAAGCTGGCCCCCGTGCGGATGGTGGCCTGCGCCTCGCCGGCCTACCTGCAGGCGCACGGCGTCCCGCAGACCCCCGCCGATCTCGCAACCCACGAGGCGATCCTCGACCTCAACACCCGCGATCCGTTCGTCTGGAGCTTCGGCGCGGGCGGGGAGTGCATGGAGGCCCGCGTGCATGGCCGGCTGCGGTTCGCCAACGCCGAGGCCTGCCTGGAGGCCGCCGAGCGCGGCTTCGGCGTCGCCCGCGAACCGGCCTTCGTGGCGCACGAACGGCTGCGGGCCGGCAAGCTCACCCCGCTGCTCTGCAATTTCGAGCCGGAGCTGGTGCACGTGCACGCGGTCTATCCGCACGCGCGGCACCTGGCCGCCAAGGTGCGGGTGTTCGTCGATTTCCTGGCCAAGCGGTTCGCGGGCGAGCCGGAATGGCACCGGGGCTGGTTGCCAGCCGGTCACTGAGAGGCGAGGTTGCCCCCATGCCCCCACGCACGACCCCCGCGGCCCAGGACGACCTGGGCCGCTATCTCCAGAAGCTGCTGATCACCGTGGCGGTGGCGGCGCTGGCGCTGATCGCGCTGCGCTGGCTGCAGGTGTTCCTGCTGGCGTTCGGCGCGGCGCTGATCGCCGTCCTGCTGCGCGCGCTGGCCAATCCGATCCGCAAGCGCACGCCGCTGAACGCCGCCTGGTCGCTGGCGGTCGCCGTGGTGCTGGTGCTGGTGATCGTCGGCCTCGCGGTGTGGTTCGTAGGGGCCCAGGTGACCGCCCAGTTCGACCAGCTGTCGCAGATCCTGCCCAAGGCCTGGGCCGCGGCGCAGAAGGAACTGGCCTCCTTCCCCGCCGGCCAGTGGCTGCTCGGCCAGCTGCAGGCGGCGCGCGCCGACCACGGGGTCGCCTCCAGCCTCGGCATGGTGGCCGGCCGGCTCGGCCGGATCACCCGGGTGAGCGTCGGCGTGATCACGGACCTGGCGCTGGTGATCATCGCCGGCGTCTACTTCGCCGC
>JAQGIX010000056.1 GCA_028290925.1 Phenylobacterium sp.
CGCCGGCGCCCGTGCAACCGCCGGCCCAGGCCAGCTACCTGACCCCGGACGGGGCTGTGCGGATCACCGGCTACAACGACATGCGCGGCCTGATCGAGGCCTGGGACACCGCCTTCGTCGCCGCCAACCCGGCCGTGCGGTTCGCCCCCGACCTGCCCAGCACCCGCAGCGCCCCGCCGGCCCTGATCGCCGGCCGCTCGGCGTTGGCGCCCATGGGCGCCGAATTCACCGCAGCTGACCTGGCCGCCTACCGCCGCGCCGTCGGCTCCACGCCGCTGGTGATCCGCGTGGCCCACGATTCCCTCGACCCGAAGGCGCTCTCCGGCCCGCTGGGGCTGATCGTGGCGGCGGACAACCCGCTGGCGTCGCTCACCCTGCCGCAGGTCGCCCGGCTGTTCGCCGCGGACGGCGGCGCCCGCACCTGGGGCGACCTGGGGCTGACGGGCGCCTGGGCCGGCCGGCCGATCCATCTGCTGGGGATCAAGCCGGACGCCGCGCTCGCCCTCTTCCTCCAGGCCAAGGCCTTCCCCGGCCGGCCCTATTCTCCGGCGCTCCGCGGCTTCGGCCATTCGACCGATGTGGTGGCGGCTGTCGCCAAGGATCCCGACGCCATTGGCTTCGGCGCGGTCAACGTGGCGACGCCTGAGGTGAAGGTGCTGCCACTGGCCGCCGCGGCCGGGCGGTCGCCGGTCGCCCCCAGCGGGGAGGCCCTGCAGGCGGGGCGCTATCCGCTGGACCGCCAGCTGCTGATCTATGCGCGCCGCCCGCTCGATCCCCTGGTGCGGGCCTATCTGAGCCTGGCGCTCTCTTGCGAGGGCCAGGCCATCATCGCCGCCGATCCGCTCGGCTACATCCCGCTCACCCCGGCCCAGGCGCGGAGCGAACGCGCCAAGCTGCGCCGGGGACACGCGCCAGGGGGAGGGGAATAGGCGCGCGTCCCCGGGCCGCTCCGATCAGCCTCCGAGCACTCGGAAGGCGATCAGCGCCAGGGTCACCGTGATCGCCCCACCGATGCGGGTGGCGATCTGGGCGAACGGCATCAGCTGCATGCGGTTGGCGGCCGACAGGATGGCGACGTCGCCGGTGCCGCCCTGGCCCGAGTGGCAGGCGTTCACGATGGCCACGTCGATCGGGTACATCTTCAGGAACCGCGCCACCACGAAGCCCGTCCCCATCAGGGTCGCCACCGTGGCGATGATGGTGATCAGGGTCGGCGCGTTGAACGCCGCCACCAGCTTGTCCCAGGGCGTCATGGCCACGCCGATGGCGAACAGCAGCGGATAGGTCACCGCGGTGCGGAAGAACTGATAGACGCTGTAGGCGCCCTGCTCGAGGTTCGGCGAGACCAGCTGGCCGAGCTTCAGCACGACCGTCAGCAGCAGCATGGTCACCGGCGCCGGGAAGTCCCACAGCTTCTGGGCCACCGTACCGGCCAGGTAGAGGGTCACCGCCATCACCGCGGCGCCCGCCACCGTCTCGATGCCCGGATGGGGGCGCACGGCGTGCTCGCCGGTCAGCTCCACGTCCTGCTCGCCGACCTGCAGCCGGCCCTCGCCGGTCAGCTGCGGGCGCCGCTTGCCGAGGTAGTTCAGTCCGCCCGCGAAGATGATCGCCGTCAGGCTGCCCAGCATCACCGACGGCAGGATCTCGGCGAACAGGCCGCCCTGCGCCTCGTGGCTGATCGCGGCGTAGCCCATGGAGAGCGGCAGGGCGCCCTCGCCCACCCCGCCGGCCATGATCGGCACGACGATCTTGAACAGGGTGTGGTTGAGGCCAAGGCCGAGCGCCGATCCGACCCCGCAGCCCACCAGGCCGGCCGCCACCGAGCCCAGCGCCAGCGGCACGAAGATCTTCAGGAAGCCGCCCACCAGCACCCGGCGATCCATGCCCAGGATCGAGCCGACGATGATGCAGGAGATGAACAGATAGAGGAAGTTGCTGGCCTTGGTGAAGGTGGTGACCGACTCCACCAGCGGCTTCGGCAGCAGGTGCGCATAGACCAGGTAGGACGGGATGAAGGTGGCGAAGATCGCCGCCGCCCCGAAGTTGCGGATATAGGGCAGCCGCTTGCCGAGCTCGGCGCAGGCGAAGCCGCCGGCCGCCAGGACAGCCATGTTCATCAGGATGTCCGCGGGGACCTTGCCCTGGCTCACGTAGAAGCCGGCCAGCGCCAGGATCGCCACGAAGATCGGCGCCGGCACGATGCCGATCTTGAAGTCCATGACCCGCCACCACCAGGTCAGCGCCGTGCCGCGCGGCGGCTCGGACGCGGCGAGGCCTGCGCCGGGCGCAACAGTTTCGGACATCTTGTCGTCTCCCATCGGGGGTCCCGGCCGGAGCCGGCTCGTTCCTCTCCCGCCCGGCGCTCGGGCGACGTTCGGTCGCGCCTCTAGTCGGGCGCGTAGGTCAGCAGGGTGAAGGTGTCATCGAGATAGCGGTTTGGATAGAAGGCGCCGGCGCGCTTGTTCACCGGCTTGGCGGGATCGACGATGCCCTCAGCGGTCACGGTGTAGATCTTCCGGGTGACCGGATCGAGCGCCATGGTCCGGGCGATCGGCCGGGTCGTCACCGCGCCCGCCAGCTTGTAGGCGTCGGGTCCGAGCTGGTCGAAGATCACGATGTTGCCGTCCAGGCCGTTGGAGGTGAACACCCGCCGGCTGGCCGGATCGTAGACCACGCCGTCGTTGCCGCGGCCGATCTCCTGGGTGGTGATCACATGGCCGTTGGCGGCGTCCACCACCGCCATGACCGGATGCTCGCCCTTGCAGCCGACGAACAGCCGGCCGGCGGCGCGGTCGACGGCGATGCCGGTGGGCATCTGGCAGCCGGGAAGCGGCCACTCGGCGACCACGGCGCGCTTGCGGGCGTCGACCTTGGCCAGCCGGTTCTTGTCGCGCTCGTTGACATAGAGGTAGCCCTGGCCGTCGGCGGCGACGCCCTCGAGTTCCTCGGCGTCCATGTGCAGCCGCCCGGTGAGCCTGGCGGTCTTGGCGTCCACGAACACCAGTTCCTGGCTGTCGCCGAGCGTGAAGGCCAGCTGTCCGGTGACGGGCTCGTAGAAGGCGGCGTCGGCCGACTCGCCCAGCTTCACGCGGTCCAGGGTCTTCAGGGTGGAGAGCTGGAAGACGGTGGTGCTGCCGTCCTCGTTGGCGGTGTAGCCGCGGTCCGCCTCGGGCACGAGGGCGGCGATGTTGGCGCCTTCGGAGTTCTCGATGCGGCCCACCTGCCGTTGGGCCTTGGCGTCATAGACCGTGACGCCCAACTTGCGCCGCCCGACGAAGACGTAGGAGCGGACCGGGTCGACGGTCACATAGTCCCAGCTGGGCGAGGCGCCCTTCAGGCTCACCGCCGATTCCAGCCGGTAGCCCGGCGCCGCATGGGCCCCGCCCGCCGCCGCGACCGCGCACAGGGCGGCCAGCGCCGTTCGTCTCCAGACCACCATGCCGTTGCTCCTCCCCCGCGTACGGGCCGCTTGTTCTTCTGGGCGTCACCGGGCGCCGAGGCGTCGCGGCTACCTTGGCCGCTAGGCTCGCGGGTCAACCTGAACCGACCCTAACGGACGACTGAAAGCCCGTTCAGGTTGTCGGGGCGGCCCAGCCTGCGCCGCGATGGCCGCTTGCGGCGGGCCGCGTCGCTGGGCTAGCCCTGTCGCACGATGAAGGTCCTGGTGGTCGAAGACGAGTTGCGTTTGGGGCAGTTCCTGCGGCAGGGACTGTCGGAGCACGCCCACACGGTGACCTGGGTGCAGAGCTGCCGCGAGGCCAACGACGCGTTGGTGGAGACCAAGTACGACCTCATCGTGCTCGACCTCTCCCTGCCCGATGGCGACGGCATCGACCTGGTGCGCGAGTGGCGGGCGAGCGGCTTCAACGAGCCGGTGCTGATCCTGTCGGCCCGCGACAGCCTGGAGGACCGGATCAAGGGCCTCGACGTGGGCGCCGACGACTACCTGCCCAAGCCGTTCAGCCTGGAGGAACTGCTGGCGCACATGCGCGCCCTGCTGCGCCGCCAGTCGGTGCTCAAGCAGACCGTGCTCGAGCGCAACGGCATCAAGCTCGACCTCCTGGGCCACACGGTCCACGTCAACGGCGGCCCCGTGGACCTGACCGGCCGCGAGTACGCGCTGCTGGAGATCTTCATGCAGAACGGCGGCCGCGTGCTGACCCGCACCCTGATCTCCGAGAAGATCTGGTCGTCGCACTACGAGGTCGATACCAACCTGCTGGACGTCTACATGAGCCGGCTGCGCGCCAAGCTCGAGGGCGCGTTGGGCAAGCCGGTGTTCAAGACCGTCCGCGGCATCGGATATCAGCTGCTATGAGATCGATCGGCGCCCGGCTGACCTTCTGGTACGCGCTCAGCGCGACGGTCACCATGGCGATCCTGTTCCTGGCCGGCTACCAGCTCCTCGAGACCCGGCTGATCCACGGCCTCGACCAGCTCAACGAGGCGGAGTTCCGCCAGCTGCAGGCGCACCTCGGCGCCGACTACAAGAAGCTCAATTCCCGCGAGATGGACGAGCGCATCCGCAACACCAGCGAGTCCGGCTCGGTGCTGTTCTACATCGCCATCGACGAGCCGACCGCCGACATCAAGTTCAAGTCGCACAACCTGCGCGGACTCGAGATCCCCGACATCAAGGGCAAGCGCGCCTATTCCGCCGAAATGGCCGGTCTCGGCGACCTGCGGGTGGACGAGTTCCTGCTGCCGCCGTTCGACGTGACCATCGCCACCTCGGCGCGATCGGTGCACGACGGCATGCGCGAATACGCCAAGGTCTGCCTGGCCCTGCTGATCGCCATGCTGGTGGCGAGCCTGGGGATCGGGCTCGGGTTGAGTCGGCTGCTGCTGCGCCCGATGCGCGCCATCCGCGAGACCGCCAACCGGATCGGCTCCGACAATCTCTCCGAGCGCATTCCGGTCTCCGACGTACAGGACGAGCTCACCGAGCTCTCCAAGCTGCTCAACCAGATGTTCGACCGCCTGGAGTCGGCCTTCGACCAGATCCGCCGGTTCTCCGCCGACGCCTCGCACGAGCTGAAGACGCCCTTGTCGCTGATCCGGCTGCACGCCGAGAAGATGCTCGGCGACGGCGATCTGCCGGCGGCCCATGCCGAAGCCCTGCTGGTGCAGATCGACGAGCTCGCCCGCCTCAACCAGATCATCGACGAGATGCTGTTCCTGTCGCGGGCGGAGGCCAAGGCGATCGCCTTCGACCTCAAGCCGCGCGACCCGGCGCGGTTCCTGGACAACTTCGCCCAGGACGCCCAGGCGCTGGCCGAGCACACCGGCCGCGGTTTCCAGTGGACTCACGTCGGCAAGGGCCGGGCCGCGTTCGAGGAAAAGTGGATCCGGCAGGTGCTGCTCAACGTCTTCACGAACGCCCTGAACGCGTCGCCCCCGGGCGGATTGGTCACCCTCACCTCGGAGATCGGCGGCGGCCGGTGGCGCGTCAGCGTCGAGGACGATGGCCCCGGTCTGGCGGCCGATCAGCGCCAACGGATCTTCGAGCGGTTCGTGCGCTTCAACGTTGCGGCCAACGGAGATCGCGGCAGCGGCCTCGGCCTGACCATCTCCAAGAGCATCATCGACCTGCACGGCGGCCAGATGCGCGCCGAGCCGGCCGTGGGTCACCGTGGCCTGAGGGTCACCTTCGAGATCCCGACCGTCGCCGCGGCGATGCTGGCGGCCTGACCCGACCGCTCCCGCGGACTCGCCTGAATTTCAATTCAGCCCCGCGACAGGTTTGCGACAGCTTCCGGCCAAACCTTGGCCACATCAGAATCAAGGGCGCGCCGTTCAGGGCGTGCCCGCGACTTGGGAGCTAACGCCGTTCGACCCTGCTCATGGCGGGGTCGGACCTCAAGGCACGCCGGGACGACCGAAAGGTCCGTCGCGGCCAGGGGAGGACTAGGGATGAACTATCGACAGTGGCTGTTCGGAGCCGCCGCCATCGGCGCGTGCCTCACGGCGTCCGTGGCCCTTGCCGACGAGGCGCCGGCCGCCAAGGGCGCCGCAGCCAAGGCGCCGCCGGCCGCGCAAGGCGATGTTTCCGAGGTCGTGGTCACCGCCCACTTCATCGCCAGCGGCGCCCTCAGCGCGACGAAGCTCGACATCCCGATCGCCGACACGCCGATGAGCGTCTCGTCCTACACGCGCGCCTTCTTGGATGCGGTCCAGGTGACCCAGGTCGCCGACCTCTATCGCTACATGACCGGCGTCCAGCGGGCCGGCAACACCGGCTACGACATCACGCTGCGGGGCTTCAAGACCTCCGGCAACGACCGCAACGCGATCATGACCGACGGCCTGCCGGGCCTGACCGTGCGGTTCGGCTCGCCGCCGACCATCGGCACCGACCACATCGAGGTGGTCAAGGGCCCGACCTCCGTCCTCTACGGCCAGGCCCAGCCCGGCGGCTTCGTCAACATCATCACCAAGAAGCCGCGCGCCGAACAGGAGACCGAGGTCCAGACCCGCCTGAGCAAGGGCATCGGCGACTTCGATCGCGCCAAGGGCATGCTGGTGTCGGTGGACACCACCGGCCCGATCGCCGCCGACGGCGCCCTGCTCTACCGGCTCGTCGCCGAGACCGGCTACACCAACGGCTTCCGGACCAATTCCTACGAACGCCCGATCTATGTGGCGCCCAGCATGACCTGGAAGGTCACGCCCGACACCGAGGCGACCCTGCAGCTGGAATACCGCCGGACCAAGACGCACTACGACACCTATCTCGTGGCGCCCCACAAGGACGTGGCGTTCATCGCCCCGATCGACACCACCTACCAGGAGCCGGGCGACTTCCTGCTGGAGGAGGGCAAGACCGCCACCCTCTTCCTGAACCAC
Source organism: Phenylobacterium sp. (assembly GCA_028290925.1). Lineage (GTDB taxonomy): Bacteria > Pseudomonadota > Alphaproteobacteria > Caulobacterales > Caulobacteraceae > Phenylobacterium. Next base: position 6,850 of record JAQGIX010000056.1, read on the forward strand.
GACCTGAACGACAAATTCCGGCTCAACTTCGCCTACCGCTACGTCGACCACAAGGACACCCAGCGCAACGTCGACGTGGTGGCCGTGGCCTCCAACTTCACCCAGGTCACGCGGCGCGCCCGCGCCCAGGCGAACCACCGCACCTATTCGTTCGGCGACCTCAACCTCACCGGCGATTTCCAGCTGGGCCCGATCCGCAACCAGATGGTGGCGGGCCTCAGCCTCGGCCGCGAAACGGCGGACCTGAACCGGCTGCAGTTCTTCAACCTGCCGGCGCAATACAATGTGTCGGTGATCAATCCGGCGCTGGGCCTGCTGCCGCCGCTGGATTCGTTCCCGCTGGTCAACCCGACCACGCCGGCCAACCTCAACGACCGCTATTCCGTCGACAAGGCCTATGGGGCCTACTTCTCCGACCTGCTGACCTTCACCCCGCAGTGGAAGCTGATGGTCGGCCTGCGCTACGCCAAGGACGACCTCACGATCATCGACAAGAAGATCGCCACGGTTCCCCACCAGGCCGCGTCGAACGACCACTGGCTGCCGATGACCGGGCTGATCTTCGAGCCGGATTCGCACTGGTCGTTCTACGTCAGCTATTCGACGTCCTTCGTGCCGGTCCCGGCCAACACCCAGGACATCAAGGGCCTCTACACCTTCAACCCGACCACCGCGTCCTCGATCGAGGGCGGCGTGAAGGCCAACCTCTTCAACCACCAGCTGACCTTCACCTTGGCCGACTTCGACATCAAGAAGAAGAACGTGATCAACAGCTTCGCCTGCACGCTGGGCACCTGCTCCGACCAGGTGGGCGCGGAGGAATCCAAGGGGGTCGAGATCGAGGTGGACGCCAACCCGCTGCCCAACTGGCAGATCTCGGGAGGCTACGCCTACACCGACGCCACGGTGACCAGCTCGGACGTCCCGCAGCAGATGGGCGCGCTGCTCACCAATGTGGCCAAGAACAACGCCCACCTGTGGACCCGCTACGACATGGGCGAAGGTCCCCTGCACGGCCTGGGCCTCGGCCTGGGCGTCTCCTACGTCGGCGAGCGGACCGGGCTGCTGCCCACCGCCACCAGCAGCGCCCTGCTCAAGCTGCCCGCCTATACGACCGCCGACGCCGCCGTCTATTACAAGATCGGCGACCGCTATGACCTGACGCTCAAGGTCACCAACCTGTTCGACAAGCGCTACTATGAGAGCGCCGGCTTCACCGCCGACATCCAGATCGTCCCGGGCGAGCCCCGGACGCTGACGCTCACCGGCCGCGCGCGCTTCTAAGCGCGGCGGATTCGGCGCCGGGCAGCCCGCGAAGCTGCTCGGCGAGGTCATCGAAAACGTCCTGCGGCGGGTTGACGCGCCGGCCTCCAGCCAAGCTTGCTATCCGCCCTTCCCGGCCCGAACTGTGCGCCAGGCAAGTCGTGAACCGGCGATTATCTGAGGTCGCCGGCCTAGGGAGCGTGGATGCAGGCAGCCCGCCGTCAGGTTCTGTTCGGGTTCGGTGCGGCCGCAGCCGCAGCGGCGATTCCCTCCGTCATGCAGGGCGAGATCCTCAAGCTCGCGCCGCTGGCGGCGCCGAACATCTCGGCGCCGACGCCCCAGGCCCTGACCTCCGCCCTGGCCGACGTGCGGCGCGTGGTGCTGCACAACCTGCACACCGGCGACCGGTTCGACGAGGTCTATTGGCAGAAGGGCGCCTACGTCCCCGACGCGATGGCCGCGGCGCAGCACGCGCTGCGCGACTGGCGCAACGGCGAAGAGCACTTCATGGACCCGAAGCTGTTCGACGTGTTGCACGCCATCTCCCAGAAGCTCGAGACCCGCGCGCCCTTCCAGATCATTTCCGGCTACCGCTCGCCCACCAGCAACGCGGCCATGCATGCCCACAGCTCCGGCGTCGCCGAACACAGCCAGCACATGCAGGGCAAGGCCTCGGACATCCGCCTCGACGGCGTCGAGCTCTCCAACCTGCACAAGGCCGCCCTCAGCCTCCAGGCGGGCGGCGTCGGCCTCTATCCGGTGTCCAACTTCGTCCACGTGGACGTGGCCCGGGTGCGCAGCTGGCAGGGCGTCTAGCGGCGTTCAACCGCCGACGTGGGCGTGGGTCGCGCCGAGGGCCGCGGCGATCATCGCCTGCTGCAGGGACGGCAGCCGGTAGATCAGCACCGATCGCGTCGCCTGCTTGGCGGTGAGGATCGTCTGTTTCGCCCAGCCGAGGAACGCCGCGCCGTCCAGGTTCGGCGGGCATTCGGTGGAAAGCGCCCGGAAGCCGGCATCCTTCAGCATGCGGGCCTCGGCGCGCGTGCATTCCGTCAGGTGGCCGACCACGAACAACGACGAGGGGGCGATCATCGAGGCGGCGGCCTGCAGCGTCGCCAGCGGGACACCCTCGATATCCCGAAGTTCGCAGATCAGCCCCTGGCGGGCATAGCCCCGCGCCTCCTGGAAGGCGCTGACGATCCGCGCCCGGTCGTCCAGGGTCGAGAGACTGGAGAAGGAGACGGGCAGGATGAGCGTCGGCGGCGGCGCGGCGCGGCGGGTCTCGCGCAACGCCTTCAGCCCCTGCGCCATGGCCCCGAGATCGATGCGCAGCCGATCGGTGCGCGACAGCCGCTCCAGTTCCGCGGCGCTGAAGTCGCGGCCCGTGGCCGCATCGGTCACCGAGCGTCGGAAGCGCAGGCCGATCGTCGCGCGGCCCTTCAGTTCGATCACCGGATCGAGCGTGCAGTCGATCTCCAGCTTGCGTCCGTTCGCGGCCACGAACGGCGTCCAGACGGCGACCGGCCCCAGCAGGGAGTCCGGCGCGCTGAGGCCCTTGCCGCCCACCGCGCCCGGCTCGTCCTCGGCGGCCTCGACGGCCCGGGCGTCCACCGGCCGCGCCTCCACCCCCGTGGAGGAGACCCGCAGCACCTCGTGGACCCCGACCTCGGCCAGCTCCGACGTGCCCAGGAAGTGGCTCAGGATGTCGCGCAGCAGGCGTAGGCAGAAAGCCTGGCTGGCCAGGCGGCCGAGTTCGGGCTGGCAGACCAGGATGTCGGTCTCCGAGATCCGCAGATGGTAGCCTTGCGCGCCGAGGTGGCGGTCGAGCACGGCCTCGACGTGTTCGTGCACCTGCTCGCGGCGCATGGGCCATCGCGCGCCGAAGCGCTCGACCACGGCGTCCATGGCGATCAGATTGACCTTGCCGGCCCGCAGGACCTCGGGGCTGGCGAACTGTTCGAGCGCCGCCTCGATGCCAGGCGACAGCAGGCGCGCGACCCGGGGGCCATGGCCTTCCTCCGGCGCCGTGCGACGAGCGGCGGTCACGGCGCGGCCTCAGGCTGCGCGGCGCCCAGGAACCGGCTGCGGCCCAGGGTGCGCTCCGCCTCGGTGAAAAAGGCGCCTGCGCCGTTTCGGCGAACATTGGTACGCATACGTGTAGCACCCCGTCCTACAACCAGGGGGATACACCGATGTCGTTAACCCAACATCACTGGATGGGCGCTTTGGTGTGGTGGCTTGTCGCAGGCGCGAGCTGGCCGCCCCGGGCAAGCCGAGGTTTCACAAGGGAAAATCAACCGACCGGCCGGCAGGCGGGCGCTCGCGTTCGAACAGCGTCGGCTGGCGTCCCGCACGCCTTGCGGGAGTTGCCGGGCCTATTGGTAGGTGACCGTGACGTTGAAGCTGCCGGAGGCCACGCCGGTCGGCGAGGTGCTGGAGAGGGTCACGTTGCCGCCGACGCCGAAGGTCGTGGAGCCGGACGACCCGAGCGTGCCGCTGATCGTCCCGGTGCTGGTGTTGGTGGTGCTGACCGGCGCGCCGAAGCCCTGCGCCACGAGGTTGATGGTGTTGCCGTTCGCCACGACCGTGGCGTCGGAAAGGATATTGAAGGCCTGGCCGCCCTCGCCGTTGACCGTGAAGGTCGCCCGGGCCGGCGTGCCGCCGCCCGAGGTGAAGATGCCATTGCCGCCGCTGGTGCTGGTCCCACCGTTCGCCGCCGAGACCGTGAAGATCGTCGGCGTGGACGACGTCCGGATAACCCGACCGAACGTCAGGTCGCTGTTCTTCGTGATGGTGATCGGCTGGAACACCGTGATGGACGCCGTCGCCGACGTGGTCGCCGAGGCCTGCGCAAAAGCCGAGGAGGCCATCGCCGTCGCCACAATAGCGGCGCCACCAGCGAGAAGAAGTTTGCGGGAAGTGTGCATTGTGCCCCCAGGGCGCGAGATCGGATATTACGACTAAAGGTTGCTACTTGGTCTTTACGGACACGTTGATCTAGTCAGAAATCTGAAAACGCGCGCGGTTTGCACTCACAAACTTCCGGTTGCACTGACTCACTTCTAGTCCGTGATTAGCCGCGCCATGTAGAACTGGGTTATCCGACTGTCAAGTTAGCAAGAGGTTATCAACTATAGTCTCGAGAAATCGCGGATCGGATTCAAGTCTCTATGGGGTTCGGTTGATCAGATCAGACGATCCTCAAGACGCTACACATGCACCGATGATGCATGGCTCATGCCAGCCTGCCTTTCGCCTGTGTTCAAAGGGCCAAACTCGTCCCGGTCGGCGGCGTACGGCCGCGCTCTTCCTGGCGAAGCTGGACGATCCCGATCCCGTGGCCGGCGATTAGTGAAGCTGGCGTCTCAAAATGGAACGCCGGGTTAAATTTTCGGTACGTTGCGGGCCGTTCGCGCGGCAGTATTCCGCCTCGTCGAATAACGCGCGCTACCCGTTTTGAGGTTTCCTGGCGGCCGGCCGGATCTTCACGCGGCCTTATGCGGCGCTCGCCTCGGCGTCGTCTTCGCCCAGCACTCGCGGATCGCGCTCCAGGCTCGAGGTGTCGAAGCCGTGGTAGAGCGACAGGAAGCGGAACGGATGCGCCTGATAGCTCGGGTACATCACGTTGTTGATGTCGCAGCGCGTGTCGAAATAGCCGATCCGCGCACCCGGCGAATGGGCCTGCAGGTTGTGGCGGCCGAGGATCAGGGCCACCTGGTCGATCCAGCGGGTGACCTGCGGCCGGGCCAGAATCTCATCCAGATAGCGGGCCACGGCGGCCACGAAACCACGGCCGGCTGGCGTCGGCTTCACCAGCAGCAGGTTGGCGGTCAGCCGCGAGCCTGCGTTGAAGGTGACCTCGTTCTCGTTCAGGACCAGGTCGGCAGGCGCCTGGGCCTCCAGCAGGTCGGCGACGCCGCGCTGCAGCAGCAGGTCGATGTCCGAGACGAAGACCGGTCGCTCCAGCTTGTCGAGCAGCGCGCCCAGCCGCTGGAACCGCGAGGACTGCAGGTGCGCCACCGGCTTCTCGATCAGCCCCTTGGGCGGGGCGTCGTAGCACTTGGTCGCAACCGCGCCGGCGTCGAAATCGTCGGCCGTGAACACCAGCCGCTCGTCGTCGATCCCGACCGTCTCGGCGATCCGCGTCAGCTGGCCCTTGCCGCCGATCACGTGGATGACCACCAGGCATGGCACGTCGGCGTAGCGCAGCACCGAGAGCGCGTACCAGCGGGCGTAGAGGTCCACATAGGCCTCGTCCGCCGCGGCGAAGAACACCGCCTTGGCGCCCAGCTTATCGGCCCTGGCGCGCAGGCGCTTCCAGTCGAGGCCCTCACCGGCGGCGGCCATGATCTCCAACTGGCCGGCGTCGCGGGCTTCGGGCGGACTGAGCGCCAGCTCCAGGTCGAGGGCCGCCACCAGCACGCCGTAGTGCCTGGCCCAGGCCTCCCATTCCGAGCCCGGCGGCGTCTCGACCGCCAGGGCCCGGGCGGCGGCCAGCAGCTGGTCGAGCTGGTCGCGCGACCTCGGCGTCAGCGGCCGGCACAGTATCAGGCCCGCCGCATCGTGCAGGTCGCGCAGCGTCAGCAGCCCCGGCGCGTCCGGCGCGGGCGAAAGCGCCAGGGCCATGCGATGTTCGATCTCGTTGGCGATGTCGCCGGTGGCGTGGAGCAGGTCGGCGAGCGTGGTCCGCGCCGCGCGGTTCTCCGGCTCCAGGATGGCGATCGTCGCAGCGTAGCGCAGCGCCCGGTCCGGCCGGCCGAGCGCTCGGTTGCAGTCGAGCGCCGCCTGCATCATGGCGATGTTCTGCGGCAGGAGCTCGACCAGCGCCGAGGCGTGGCGCTCCGCCTCGGCCGTCTCGCCGCGGGCTAGGTGCAGGTTGAACTTGCCGACCGCGGTCTCGGCCTGGACCTGGATCGCGGCCAGCATCGGCGCCGTCACGCCGAGGCTCTTGAGCGCGACGAGCTGCGCCATCGCATCGAGCGTCCGGCCCACGTCGCCCAGCGCCGCCACGTGCGCGAGTCGGATGTCGGTGCGGCCGGGATGCAGGCTCGCCAGTTGCCCCAGGATCGACAGGGCCTGGGCCGCGCGGCCCTCGCCGCGCAGCGCCTGGGCGACGCCGAACACCTCTGCGACCTGCGCCTCGGCCGCGCCGGGCGTGATGGACGCCGGCAGCGTCATGGGCGGTCCAGGAACTGGGCGTACATGCCGATCACGTGGTCGCGCGTCGGGCCCATGTAGTCGCCGTTCAGCGGGGTGAAGCTGATCGCGCCGCGCCACATCATCTGGAACTCGAACCGCTCGGGCGCTGCCGGCCAGCCCGCCTCGCCGGTCAGCGCCAGGTATTCCACCAGGGACAGCTTCGGCGCGAGGATCAGCTCCTCCCCGACATTGTCGAGCACCCAGCGATGGTGGATGAAGCCGCGGTAGGGCCCCTCGGGCCTCAGCGATTCCAGATAGCGGGAGGGCACGGCCACGTAGCCGGCCTCGGCGATCCTCGGCAGCATCTCCAGCGCGATGGCCGGATAGGCCAGGTCCTCGAGCGTGTGCGAGCAGATGCAGTAGGCGAAGCGGCCGTGCTTGGCCACGTGGCTGAGCAGCGGCTCCCAACTGCGCGGATCGTTGAAGTTGCCGCGGAAGTGCAGCGGGGCGGCGCCGCATTCGCCCATGTCGAAGGTGGCGTCCAGCACCTCGGCCGACCAGGGATTGGCCGCGGCGCCGACGTCGATGACCGTGAAGTCGGGGGACATGGCCTTCTGCGCGCGCAGCCAGGCCATCAGGGGCTCGTGGCCATGCAGCGGGCCGTAGGCGTAGTTCTGGCTCGGCCGCCGCACCTGCCGCTCGAACAGGAAGTCCATCTGCAGCAGGCCGCCGTCGTTGACGCCCTGCAGGCGGTGGAACTCGGTGACCGCGGCCTGCCGGAAGCCCATGCGGGCGAGCTGGGCGAACACCGCCTCGGCCGGCGGCGCGCCGGCGTTGAACTGCACCAGCGAGACCTCGACCAGGATGTAGTCGGCCTGGCGCAGCACCATCTCGCCGCCCATCAGCACGTCGAGCTCGGCGCCCTGGGTGTCGATCTTCACGAAGTCGAATCGCCGCCCGCGGAACAGTTCATCGAGCCGGACCTTCTCCACCTGCTGCTCGACCACCACCTCGTCGCGGAAGAAGGCGGTGTTCTCGCGGTAGAGCGAGGAGCCGGTGGACTGCAGCCACTCCTTGGTCAGGAACAGCGTCGCCAGGCCGCCCTCGCTGGAGGCGGCCACCGCGTGGCGCTCGAAGGGCAGCTCGGCCAGGGCCTCCTGGCAGAAGGGATTCGGCTCGACAAGCGTTGGCGCGCAGTCCGGGAAGGCCTCCAGGAACGAGCGGGTGAAGGTCCCGATGTGCGCGCCGATGTCGAGCAGCGTGCGGGGCGCGTAGCCCTTGAACCGCAGGTCGTTGAGGATCTCGGCGTTCATGAGGCGCGGGCTCTTTTGGCTCGGGGCGGACGGGCTGCGATCGGTTCGATGACCGGCTCTTCGGTCCACAGCCTGACGTCGGGCTTGAGCGGCCGGACCAGGTGGCGGCGCATCAGGCCGGCGCGGTAGATCTCGTGGTAGTCGTCCGCCAGCATGAGGTCGCGGCCCTCGTGATCGAGGTCGCAACCCACGGCCATGTACGCCTCCAGGTTGGTCAGCTGCGGGACCGGCAGCCGCCCCGCCTGATGGTCCAGCGCCATCTCGCGGTAGAGGCCTTCCAGGCGGCTCACCAGCTTCTCCATGTTGAACAGGTCGCAGCTGTCGCGGGTGGCCTGCAGCCGCGCCTTGAGGCCGGCGACCCGCGGCCGGTCCGCCGCCAGGGCCACGGCCAGGGCCACGTAGTCTTCCTCGTTGTCGCAGACCAGCTCCGGCAGCCCCGCGGCGCGCACCAGGCTGCCGCAGACGCGGCTGGCGAAGGCGCGGCCCGAGATGGTGATCATCGGCACGCCCATCCACAGGGCGTCGGAGGCCGTGGTGTGGGCGCCGTAGGGCGCGGTGTCGAGGAACAGGTCGGCCAGCGGATAGCGGGCCAGGTGATAGGCGTTGGCCAGCTTCGGCGCGAAGATCAGGCGCGCCCGCTCGACACCCTCGGCTTCGGCGAAGGCCGCCAGCCGCTCGTGGGTGGCCGGCGTGCTGTCCAGCAGCCAGAGCACGCTGCCGGGCACGGCCTTGAGGATCCTGAGCCAGCGCAGATAGGTGAAACGGGTGATCTTCTGCGAGCCGTTGAAGCAGCAGAAGACGAAGG
>JAQGIX010000076.1 GCA_028290925.1 Phenylobacterium sp.
CCAGCGCATCGGCGGTCTGGCCGATGGCGGCGTCATCGCACGCCCGGTGCAGCGAATGCGAGCGGCCGGCGACCAGCAGGGTGACGTCGTAGGAGACGCCGTTCACGCACACCGCCTCCATCGCGCCGCCGCCTTCGTCGACCTGGACCAGCCGCGGCGTCGACCACATGGGATGACTTCGCAGGCCCAGGAAGCCTTGGGCCGCGCCGGGCGGCAGCTCGACGTCGAAGCCGATGCGCCGGCTGATCTGCGCTTCGCAGCAGGCCAGGCCCGCGCGGCCCTGGACGAAGGCCCGGCCGTCGCGCCGGACAATCACGCGGGCGACGCTCTGGCGGACGCTGTTGGCCGGCCGGACCCACACCTCCAGGATCATCTCGCCGGGGTAGACCACCTCCCACTGCAACGGCATCAGCCCCCACAGCCGGTAGGTCGAAGGATCGATGCCGTTGGCGATGGGGGTCAGTCGCTGGCGGTAAGGAATCCGTCGGCCGCTGAGCGGATCGGCCGCCTCGGGCGTCTTGGGCCAACTGTCGTCCCACCAGGACTTCGGGTTGGGCGGCGGATAAGGCCAGATCTCGGCCTCGGTGGGCGGCAGATTGGGCGGCGGGGCGGCGACCGGCGGGCTGTTCGGCAGCACGCGCCGGAACAGCTGCGCACGGCTCGGGCCGGCGCAGGCGCAGATCAGCAGGGCTGTGGCGAGTATCCGACGCACGGGTTCATAAGCGCGCGAGCCGACGGAGGGGTTTCCCTTGGGGGTTTCGCTAGAGGGTTTCCACGCCGCGCTGGATGGAGAGCACGCCGGTGCGCGAGACCTCTACCAGGCCCAGCGGCCGCATCAGGTCGACGAAGCGGTCGATCTTGGACGGCGCGCCGGTCAGCTCGAAAACGAAGCTCTCATGGGTGGTGTCGATCACCTTGGCGCGGAAGATGTCGGAGACGCGCAGGGCCTCCACCCGGTCCGGGCCGCTGCCGCGCACCTTCACCAGGGCCAGCTCGCGCTGCAGGCCGTTGGGGTCGCGGGTCACGTCCTGCACGTGGCGCATGGAGACCATCTTCGTCAGCTGGGCCTCGATCTGGGCCAGCACCTGCGGCGTGCCGCGGGTGACGATGGTGATGCGGCTGGTGTGAGCGTTGCGATCGGTCTCGGCGACCGTCAGGCTCTCGATGTTGTAGCCGCGCGCGGCGAACAGGCCGACCACGCGGTGCAGCACGCCGGGCTCGTTGTCCACCAGGCAGGCGAAGGTCGCCAGGCTCTCGACCTCCTCCTTGTGGGCGAGGTCGTAGACGGAGGCGGGCTGGGTGTCGGTCATGGCGTCGTCCGGAGCTGCTCCAGCCCTCTATACGAGCGCGAAAGCCCTGATGTCTTCCCCGACGCCGAAAACGGCGGATACTGGATGGAAGGAGGATCGCATGCCGACCTTCGCCGTCCTGGGGTTCCGGCCCCATACCTACTGGACCGCCGTCGCCGCCGTGGCGGGACGGCCCGATGCGCCCCGGATCCTCGTGCGTCGACGGCTCACCTTCGCGGGCCCGGACGAGAACTTCGTCTACCACCGCGCGGCGGCGGGCGATCCGGCCGCGGCGGCGGCCTTGATCGACCGGCTGCGCACCGCCACCGAGGCTAACGCCAGGCGCGAGATCGGCGCGCTGCTCGACGATCTTCGGCGCGACGGGGTCACGGTGCGGGTGGCGGTCACCGCCGCGGCGGTCGCGAAGCTGCCCGAGCGCCTCGAGGACATCCTCAGCAACCATTCGCGCATCCACGCCGCCGAGGGGCGTTTCGCGCGGGACGTCATCGCCGCGGCCTGCGCGGCCGCGGGGCTCGAGGTCCGCCGAGTGGTCGAGCGCGAGCTGGACGCGCTGACCGGCGACCTGCTGGGCCTCGGCGCCCCGGCCGTGGCGGCGCGGCTGAAGGCGATGGGCGCGACGCTCGGCCCGCCGTGGAGCGAGGACTACAAGCTCGCCGTCCAGGCGGCCTGGCTCCACCTGCGAGAGGCCGAGGCGGCCCCGGCCTAGTCCCGCTTGCCTTGCGCGCCGCGCCGCCCAACATGGCGGCCATGTCCTCCCTGCGCATGCCCCAGAGCCTTGCGAAGCGGCTCGGTGTCGAGACCGGCGAGGCGGTGCTGCGCCACGAGATCATGCAGGAGCAGGCCGCCTCGCTCGGCCGGATGGGCGACAAGATGGAGACGGCGCTGGCGGCGCTGCGGGCGAGCGACGCCGACGGTCGCCCCGCGGCGCTGAAGGTGGCCGCCGACGCGGTCTGGTGCTTCTTCGTCCAGCGCGAGGTCATGGGCCTGCGCGACCGGGCGGCGGTCATCGCCGAGCACGCCATCCCACGCGAAGTGTTGAACCGGATCGGCGCGCGTTAGGCGGCTTTGCTGCCGACGAGCGCGAACATGGCGCCCTGCGGATCCTGGGCCTGCACGATCCAGGCGCCGCTCGGCACCTCCATGGGGCCGTTGAGCACCTGGCCGCCGCTGGCTTTCACCCGACTGGCCGCCGCGTCGATGTCGGCCACCTGGAAGTAGTAGAGCCAGAGCGGGACCGGGATGTTGTCCGGTCGGGTCATCATGCCGCCCGCCTGGCCGCCCTGGTTGGCGAACAGCCGGTAGGTCCCCATGGGGCCCATGTCCATGTCCTGGTCCTTCCGCCAGCCGAACAGCTCGGCATAGAAGGCGAAGGCGCGTTCGAGGTCGCCCGCGTAGAGCTCGTGCCAGCTACCGTGGCCGGGGATTCCCGGCTGCACCGGCGGGCGGGGCGGGTCCATCGGGGCCGGCGTCATGACGGCGATCACCGCGCCGGTGGGATCGGCGATGATCGCGAAGCGCCCGACGCCGGGGATGTCGAGCGGCGGCTGCATCACCTTGCCGCCCAGCGACGCCGCCTTGGCGGCGGTCTCGTCCGCGTCATCGACGGCCACATAGCCCGTCCAGTTCGGCGGCACGCCCTGAGCGGCCATCTCCGGCGTCAGCGGCAGGGCGCCGGCCACGCCGTTCCCGTCGACCTGCAGCAGGGTGTAGGTCATGTCCGGCATCGGCACGTCCTGGGCGGTCCAGCCGATGACGTCGCCGTAGAAGGCCTTGGCCCCGGCGACGTCGGGGGTCATCAGCTCGTACCAGATGAAACGGCCGTGGAACTCGGACATGGTCAGCTCCTGTCAGGAGGGCAGCCTGGGACGCCGCGGCGTCAGTTGGATGGTCGTCGAACTCTAGACCAGCCCCTTGCCCGCGTCGTCGATGATCGAGCCCAGGTCGCGGCCTTCCTCGGCCATGATCATCTCGTTGTGCGCCTTGCCGGAGGGGATCATCGGGAAGCAGTTTTCTTCCTTGGTCACCCGGCAGTCGAAGATCACCGGCCGCTTCACGGCGATCATCTCGGCGATCTTGTCGTCCAGCTCGTCGGGGTGCTCGGCGCGCAGGCCGACGCCGCCGTAGGCCTCGGCGAGCTTCACGAAGTCCGGCAGGCTGGCGGAATAGGAGTGCGAATAGCGCTCGCCGTGCAGCAGCTGTTGCCACTGGCGCACCATCCCCATCCACT
>JAQGIX010000096.1 GCA_028290925.1 Phenylobacterium sp.
GAAGGGCTGATCCCATGAAGCAGAAATCCGTAGCGGTGGTCGGCGCGGCCGAAACCACGAAGATGGGCAAGATCCCCGACCAGTCGGTGATCGGCCTGCACGCCGACGCGGCGCTGAACGCGCTGGCCGACGCCGGGCTGAAGCCCAGCGACATCGACGGGGTGGCCACCGCCGGCATCTCGCCCGTCGAGCTCGCCCACTACCTGGGGATCACCCCCACCTACGCCGACGGCACCAGCGTCGGCGGCTGCTCCTTCATGCTGCACGTGCGCCATGCGGCGGCGGCGATCAACGAGGGCCTGGCCAAGACCATCCTGATCACCCACGGCGAATCCGGGCGATCCAGAGTCGGCGCCGGCGGTTTCGGCCGCTCGGCCTCCAGCCTGATGGGCCAGTTCGAGATGCCCTATGGCGTCACCGCCCCGCCCACCATGTTCACCATCCCGGTGCTGCGCTACCTGAAGACCCACGGCCTGACGGAGGAGGACCTCGCCTGGGTGGCGGTGATCCAGCGAGAGTGGGCGCACCTGAACCCGCGCGCCAGCTTCAAGGATCCGATCACCGTCGACGACGTGCTGAATTCGCCGATGATCGCCTGGCCGTTCCGCATGCTGATGTGCTGCCTGGTCACCGACGGCGGCGGCGCGCTGATCCTCACCTCGGCCGACCGCGCCAAGGATTTCCCGGCCAAGCCCGTCTACATCCTGGGGACCGGCGAGAGCGTCGAGACGCCGATGGTCAGCCAGATGGAGGACTTCACCTCCTCCAAGGCGTTCCGCGTCTCCGGCAAGAAGGCGTTCGAGGAAGCCGGCATAAGCCACGCCGACGTGGACCACCTGATGATCTACGACGCCTTCGCGCACCTGCCGCTCTATGGCTTGGAGGACCTGGGCTTCTGCAAGCCCGGCGAGGCGGCCGCCTTCATCCGCGAGCGCAACACCGCGCCGCCGTCTGCAGGAAAAGCCGCCGGCAAGCTGCCGCTCAACACCAACGGCGGCGGGCTCTCCTACATGCACTCCGGGATGTACGGCATGTACGCCCTGCAGGAGAGCGTGCGGCAGATGCGCGGGATCGCGCCGGCCCAGGTCCCGGGCGCCAAGATCAGCATCGCCCATGGCGTCGGCGGCATGTTCGCGGCCTCCGGCACCATCGTCTTCTCCAACGAGGCGCCTTAGGCGACCGCCGAGCGCTCGTCGTCGGCGGGGCGCGCGCTCATCACCTGCACGATGGCCTCGATCAGCGCCATCGCCCGGATCGGCTTGGAGAGGTGCATGTCCGCCCCGGCCTCCAGGCTGGTGCGGATGTGGTCGTCGAGCGCGTTGGCGGTGAGCATGATCACCGGCGTGCGGGCCAGGCCCGTCTCGCGCTCATGGGCCCGCAGCTGGATGGTCGCCGACAGCCCATCGAGCTCGGGCATCTGCATGTCCATCAGCACCACGTCGAAGCGCTCGGCCTTCAGGCGTTCCAGCGCCAGGGCGCCGTTCTCGACGATCACCGGCCGCACGCCGACCGAATCGAGGATCAGCTGCACGACCTTCTGGTTGGTGGGGTGGTCTTCGGCCAGCAGGACGCGGGCGCCGACGATGTCGATGACCTGCTCCTCCTGGGCGCTCTCGTCGATCCCGTCGCCCTCGAGCCGCTCCAGCGGGATGCGCACGGTGAAGGTCGAGCCCTCGCCGGTGATCGAGGCGACCTCGATCTGGCCGGACATCAACTCCACCAGCGAGCGGCTGATCGCCAGGCCCAGGCCGGTGCCGCCGAAGCGCCGGCGGATCGAGGCGTCGGCCTGCTCGAAGCGGCGGAACAGGCGCTTCTTCACCTCGGCGTCGAAGCCGATGCCGGTGTCAGAGACGATGAAGCGGACGCCGGCCCCATAGGCGTCGACCGCCAGCCGCACCTCGCCTTCCTCGGTGAACTTCACGGCGTTGGAGAGCAGGTTGGAAAGCACCTGAGTGAGACGCACCGTGTCGCCGGCGAACCGGCCTTGCGCGCCCTCGGCGACGTTCCAGTGGAAAGCCAGGCCCTTGGATTCGGCGCTGGCGCGATGCAGCTCGGCGATGCCAGCCACCAGGCCGGTCATGGCGAACTCGTCGCGCGCCAGCTTGATCTCGCCGGCCTCGATCTTCGAGAAGTCGAGGATGTCGGTCAGCACCCGCTCCAGCAGGCGGCCGGAGGAGACGATCAGCTCGGCCAGCTCGCGGCCCTTCTTGGTGGTCTGCTTCTTCGACAGGGTCTCGGAGATGGCGATCACGCCGTTCAGCGGCGTGCGCAGCTCGTGGCTCATGTTGGCGAGGAAACGGGACTTCTCGGCGTTGGCGCGCTCCAGCTGGGCGGTGCGGTCGCTGACCCGGTCCTCCAGCGAGGCCATGACCTGCTCGACCTTCTCCCGCTCCCGGCGCAGCGCCTTGGCCAGCACGCCGATCTCGTCGTCGCGCCGCTCGACGTCGGCGACGTCCGGCCGCTCGGCGGCGCCGAACGTCTCCGGCTCGCAGGAGGCGGCGAGCTTGCGCACCGGCCACACGATGGTCCGCTGGGCGAGCACCACCACCAGCAGGGTCTGCAGGATCGAGGCCATGGCGCCCACCACCAGCACCCAGGCGGCGGATCGTGCGGCCGACGCGGCCACCGCGGCCTTGGGATAGGTCAGCAGGAGGTACCAGTCGGGGCCCTCGAGCCGGCCGTAGGCCACGATCTGACGCCCGTCGGGGCTGGTGACCACGCCGTCGGAACGGCCCTCCTTGGCGATGGTCGAGACCAGGGTCTTGAGGCTGAAGTCGCGCTCGTAGGTCGCGACGGTCCGCTCGGAGGCGCCGCCCTGCCCGGTGAATCCCGGATAGGCGATCAGCTCGCCCTTGCCGGTGACGATCAGGGTCGAGGCGCCAGGGATCACCGTCTGCACGGCCTTCTGGAAGAATCCCGTGAGCTCGATGGAGGATCCGAAGGCGCCGACGTAGCGGCCATGCACGTAAGCCGGCGTCAGGCAGGCCGTGGCGAGGCGGCCGCCCACCTTGTTCTGCAACAGCCGCTGCAGGTTCGTGCAGCGGGTCGCCCGCGACGGGTCGGCCGCCGGCGAAGTGATGCTGGCGATTTCCTCCTTGGAGATGTCGAGGTCGGCCGGGGCGTCGTGGCGGTAGAACATCAGGTGGTCCGGCCGGTTTGGGCCGTACATGACCAGCCGCGAGGCGGGCGGGCTGAAGAAGTAGAAGTTGTCGTAGTCCTTGCGCGCCGCCTGGCCGAAGCCGGAGACCAGCTCGAAGGACGCCACCAGCGCCCGCTTGTCGCGCGGCGTCAGCTCCTGCGCATGGCCAATGAAGGCGCCCATGCCGTAGGTGAACTGGCCTTGCTCCATGGCGCCGTCGAAAAACTTCGGCGCGCTGCGGCGCGTGCCGTCGGGCAGCTGCGGGAAATAGACGTCGGCGAGCCGGTCCGCCTCGGCGGGGCCCAGCCGGTCCATGCGGCGCTCGAGCTCCTCACTGGCCGTGCGGTGCAGGGCGGTGAGATTGGAGAACCGCTTGTCGACGTTGCTGGTGCGCTCGCGGACATAATCGCCCAGATAGGCGATCTGCCGATCCGACAGTTCCTTCTCGAACACCACGAACGCGCCGAGCGCGCCCAGGACGGTGACGACCAGGGACAACAGGCCCACGCTGACCAGGAATCTGCGCGAAAGGGACTTCATCGACTCCACCGGGAACCCGGAATGGGATCGAACCTTGAACCCTAGGTGGTTGAGGTCAGGTTTATA
This sequence comes from Phenylobacterium sp., assembly GCA_028290925.1. Lineage (GTDB taxonomy): Bacteria > Pseudomonadota > Alphaproteobacteria > Caulobacterales > Caulobacteraceae > Phenylobacterium. The sequence continues at coordinate 3,746 of JAQGIX010000096.1, forward strand.
ACCGCCCTTCAAAGGTGTGAGCACGATGCATGACTGCGTGGCGGTGGGCGCAGGCCCTGCGGGCCTGACCGCGGCCATCTACCTGGGCCGGTTCCGCCGCGACGTGAGGGTGATCGAGGCCGGCGCGAGCCGGGCGGCGCGCATCCCCTTGAGCCGCAACCACCCGGGATTCCCGGACGGTGTGCGGGGCCGGACCCTGCTCGGCCGCATGCGTCGCCAGGCCGAGCGTTACGGCGCGACGATCGCGGCGGGGCGCGTCGAAGGCCTCGAGCTGCGCGAGGGTGGTTTCCGCCTGATCACCGACGCGGGCGAGCTCGTGGCGCGTACGGTGCTGCTGGCCACCGGCGTGGTCGACATCGAACCGGATATCCCGGACCTGCAGGAGGCGGTCGCCCAGGGGTTGATCCGCATCTGCCCGATCTGCGACGGCTACGAGACCATCGGTGAGCGCGTCGGCGTGATCGGCCGCGACGCCCACGCCGCCCGCGAGGCGGCGTTCATGACCACCTATACCCGCGACGTGGCGTTGATCCACGTGGGTGGGCCCAGGGACCTGCCGGAGGCGGCGCGGCGGCAGCTGGCGACCGCCGGCGTGGAGGTGATCGAGGCGCCCATCGAGAGCGTGGTGCTCGACCGCAAGCGGATCTCGGCCATCTGCGTCGGCCCCGGCGGCCCGCGGCGCTTCGACAGCCTCTATTCCGCCCTCGGGGTCATGCCGCAGACGCAGCTGGCGCTGCGCGCCGGCGCCCAGGTCGATGACGGCGGCCGGCTGGTGGTCAACGAGCACCAGGAAACCTCCGTCGCCGGCCTTTACGCCGCCGGCGACGTGGTGCGCGGGCTGAATCAGATCTCCACCGCCGAGGCGGAAGGCGCGATCGCGGCGACCGACATCCACAACCGCCTGCGCGACGCCGGCCTCTAGCGGTCGAACTTGGTGGAGAGCACGATGGAGGAGTTGGTGCGCTCGACGCCCTTCACCGCCCCGATCTCGTCGATCACCGCGTCCATCTCCGAGACCGAGGGCGCCTCGACGGTGGCGATCATGTCGAAGGGGCCGCTCACCGACTGCAGCGCGCGAACGCCGGGCAGGCGGCGCAAGGCGGAGATCACCGCGGCCGCCTGCTTCGGCTCGACGGTCAGCATGACATAGGCGTGGATCTGACGGGCGGCTTCGGCGTCGGAGAGCTTCACAGAATAGCCGACGATGACGCCGGAGCGCTCCAGGCGCGCGAGACGGCTCTGCACCGTGGTGCGCGAGAGGCCCAGGGCGCGGGCGAGCTCGGCCACCGGGGCGCGGGCGTTTTCCCTGAGGCGGGCGAGCAAATGCTGGTCGAGGTCGTCCATTCGGCGTTCCGTCGGTGGGCATCGGCGATACGCCCAGAATACCTCTTAGATTCGCCGAAGCGCCAGTTGAAACGGGCTTGGCCGTGATGAATCCTGAATTGTGAACACTCAGGAGGCGGGCATGCGCAAGATCGCGGTCATCGGCGCGGGCAAGATCGGATCGACCGTGGTCGACCTGCTGACGGCCTTCGGCGGCTATCAGGTGCTGGTGATCGACGCCTCGGCCGAGGCGCTGGCGGCGCTGGGCCCAAAGGTCGAGACCGCCGCCATTGCGATCGACGATCCGGCGGCGCTGGCTGCGCGGCTCACGGGGCGCTTCGCGGTGGTGAACTGCGCGCCCTATCAACTGACCACCATCGTCGCCGACGCCGCCAAGCGGGCCGGCGCCCACTACCTGGACCTCACCGAGGACGTCGCCTCCAGCCGCGTGGTCCGCGCGCTGGCCGCCGACGCCGAGACCGCCTTCATCCCGCAGTGCGGCCTGGCGCCGGGCTTCATCACCATCGCCGCCTGGGATCTCGCCAAGCATTTCGAGACCCTGCACGACGTGCGGCTGCGGGTCGGCGCCCTGCCCCGCTATCCGTCGAACGCCCTGAACTACAACCTCACCTGGTCCACCGACGGGGTGATCAACGAATACTGCGAGCCCTGCGAGGCGATCCAGAACGGCCGCCTGCAGGAGACCCCGCCGCTGGAGGAATGCGAGGAGTTCGCCCTCGACGGGGTGACCTACGAGGCCTTCAACACCTCCGGCGGGCTCGGCACGCTCTGCCACACGCTCGAAGGCAAGGTCCGCAACCTCAACTACAAGACCATCCGCTACCCCGGTCACGCGGCGATCATGAAGGCGCTGCTGAACGACCTGAACCTGCGCAACCGCCGGCACATCCTGAAGGACATCCTGGAGAACGCCGTCCCCGGCACGCTGCAGGACGTGGTGATCGTGTTCGTCACGGTCTCGGGCCTGAAGGACGGCCGGCTGATGCAGGAGACCTACGTCAACAAGGTCTATGCCCAGCTGATCGGCGGTGAGATGAAGAGCGCCATCCAGATCACCACGGCCGGCGCGATCTGCGCGGTGCTCGACATGCTGGCCGACGGCGCGCTGCCGCAGACCGGTTTCATCCGGCAGGAGGACATCCCGCTCGCCGATTTCCTGGCCAATCGCTTCGGACGGTTCTATGCGCCGCAGGACCAGATCGCCTTTCGCGCCGCGGCCGAGTGAACATCGATGAACCTGCAGACCAAGATCGCCTCGGCCGCCTCTGACGCCGCTGATGTTCTGGGACGCCTAGGCGTGCGCCCGGAGCTCTGGACGGCCGGCGACCGCGCCGTACGCTCCCCCGTCACCGGCGAAATCATCGGCCAGGTCCAGGACACCAGCCCGGAGCGGGTCCAGGCGACCATCGAGGCGGCGCACGCGGCTTACCTGGCCTGGCGAAGCGTGCCCGCGCCGCGGCGGGGCGAGCTGGTCCGCCTGCTGGGCGAAGAGCTGCGCGCCGCCAAGGCCGACCTCGGCCGGCTGGTGACCCTCGAGGCCGGCAAGATCGCCTCCGAAGCCGAGGGCGAGGTGCAGGAGATGATCGACATCTGCGACTACGCGGTCGGCCTGTCCCGCCAGCTGTTCGGCCTGACCATCGCCACCGAGCGCCCCGACCACCGGATGATGGAGACCTGGCATCCCCTGGGCGTCGTGGGCGTGATCAGCGCCTTCAACTTCCCCGTCGCGGTGTGGAGCTGGAACGCCGCCCTGGCGCTGGCCTGCGGCGACGCCGTGGTCTGGAAGCCCTCCGAGAAGACCCCGCTGACGGCGCTCGCCGTCCAGGCGCTGTTCGAGCGCGCCGCCGCGCGGTTCCCGGATGCGCCCGAAGGCCTGTCGGCCGTGGTGATCGGCGGCCGCGAGGTGGGCGAGGCCTTGGTCGAGCATCCCAAGGTCCCGCTGGTCTCGGCCACCGGCTCTACGGCCATGGGCCGCGCCGTGGCGCCCAGGCTCGCCGCCCGGTTCGCCCGCGCTTTGCTGGAGCTCGGCGGCAACAACGCCGCCATCGTCTGCCCCTCCGCCGACCTGGACCTGGCGCTGCGCGGTGTCGCCTTCGCCGCCATGGGCACCGCCGGCCAGCGCTGCACCTCGCTCCGGCGCCTGTTCGTGCACGAGAGCGTCTATGACGCCTTCGTCCCGCGTCTGAAGGCGGCCTACGCCTCGGTGGCCGTGGGCGATCCGCGCGAGGCGGGAACCCTGGTCGGGCCGCTCATCGACCTGGCCGCCTTCGAGGCCATGCAGCGGGCGCTCGCCGAAGCGCGCAAGGCCGGCGGCGAGGTGACCGGCGGCGATCCCGTGGCGATGCCCGGCGGGGCGGTGGCGGCCTATGTACGGCCGGCGCTGGTGGAGATGCCGGGCCAGACGGAGATCGTGCGACGGGAGACCTTCGCGCCGATCCTCTACGTCATGCGCTACCGCGAGCTTTCCGAAGCGATCGACCTGAACAACGACGTCCCGCAGGGCCTGTCGTCCTCGATCTTCACGGCCGACATGCGCGAGGCCGAGCTGTTCATCTCGGCGCGCGGCTCCGACTGCGGCATCGCCAACGTCAACATCGGCCCCTCGGGCGCCGAGATCGGCGGGGCGTTCGGCGGCGAGAAGGAGACCGGCGGCGGCCGTGAGGCCGGCTCGGACAGCTGGAAGGCCTATATGCGGCGCGCCACCAACACGATGAACTACGGCGCGACCCTGCCCCTGGCCCAGGGCGTGAAGTTCGACATCTGAAAAACCTGCGGGTTTGCCCTGCACAGCGGGGTTCGGCACAATCACGACTTTCGACGTTCCTATTTTCGAAAGTTCGAGACTTTGACCATTTCCGTCTCGGCCGCCCGCGCTTCGGCGGCCAATCCCCTTCGTTCCGTCGACGCCCTGATCGAGGGCCTGGGCGGCGTCGGCTATATCGCCTCGCGCCGCATCGCCACCGCCCTCTACATGGCGGTGAACCTGCAGAAGCCGATCCTGGTGGAGGGCTCGGCCGGGGTCGGCAAGACCGAGCTGGCGCTCTCCACAGCCAAGCTGCTCGGCCTGCCGCTGATCCGCATGCAGTGCTACGAGGGCCTCGACGAATCCAAGGCGCTGTACGAGTGGAAGTACGGCACGCAGCTGCTCTACACCCAGATCCTCAAGGACCGGATGGGCGAGACCCTCGCCGACGCCGCGACCATGGACGCAGCCATGGACCGGCTGCACGGCATGGGCGACCTGTTCTTCTCCGAGCCCTTCCTCGAACCCCGGCCGCTGATGCGCGCGCTGAAGGAGGACGGCGGCTGCGTGCTCTTGATCGACGAGATCGACAAGTCGGACGAGGCCTTCGAGGCCTTCCTGCTCGAGGTGCTGTCGGCCTACCAGGTCTCGATCCCGGAGCTGGGCGTGGTGGTGGCCAAGACGCCGCCCTTCGTGTTCCTGACCTCCAACAATGTCCGCGACCTCGGCGACGCCCTGAAGCGGCGCTGCCTGCATCTGCACATCCCGCTGCCGGAGGCGGCGCTGGAGGAGCGGATCGTGGCGACCCGCGTGCCGGATATCGAAGCCACGCTGACCCGTGAGCTCGTGGCGTTCGTCCAGGCCCTGCGGACGCTGGACCTGCGCAAGGCGCCCTCGATCTCCGAGACGGTGGACTGGGCGCGCGCGCTGATCCTGCTGCACGCCGACAGTCTCGACCCGACGCTGGTGCGCGACACGCTAAACGTGATCCTGAAATACGAGCAGGACATCACCGCCGTCGAGCCGCAGATCGTCGAGCTGCTCGCGAGGCGCTAGGCCCCGATGCAGCATACCCTCCAGGAATTCATCCGCGCTCTTCGAGCCGCCGACGTGCGCGTCTCGCCGGCCGAGGCGATCGACGCGGCGCGGGCCTGCGCCGTGGTGGGCTATGCGGACCGCGAACTGTTCAAGGACGCCCTGTGCGTCAGCCTGGCCAAGAGCCCGGACGAGGTCGAGCGGTTCGACCAGACCTTCGAGACCTTCTTCACCCGCGACCGCCTGAGCACGACGCCGCCCGAAGATGCCGAACGGCCCGACCAGGACGCGGATCAGACGCCGCAATCGGACGCGGCGGCCGAGGGCTCGCCGCTGGCCCAGATGCTGCTGGCCGGCGACGCCGCCGGCCTCGCCCAGGCGATGGAAGAGGCGGCCCAGCGGGCTGGTGTCGCGGAGATCCGGCTCTCCACCCAACGCAGCCGCATGACCCGCCGGCTGCTGGACGAGATGGGCCTGGCGGAGATCGAGCAGATCATCGCCGCGGCGCGGCGGCAGGCCGAAGGCCGGGCCCTGGCCGAGCGGCTGGACGCGCGGCGCAAGGCCCTGGTCGCCGAGGCGCAGAGCTTCGTGGAGCGCCAGCACAGCCTCTATGCCGCCGGCTCCGCCCGGGCCCTACGCGAGGAGATGCTGGCCAAGAAGGCGCTGAACGCCGACGGCGGCATCGACCCCGTCGATCTCGCCATGATGCAGGCTCTGGTCAAGCGCATGGCCAAGCGGCTGGCCGACCGCTATTCGCGCCGCCGGCACATGGCCAACCGCGGCCACCTGGACGTCCGCAAGACGCTGCGCAAATCCATGGCGCATGGCGGCGTGCCCTTCGAGATCGAGTGGAAGATCAAGAAGGTCGACAAGCCGTCGATCGTGGCGATCTGCGACGTGTCGAAATCGGTGGCCGCCGCGGCCCAGTTCCTGCTGACCTTCCTCTACAGCCTGAACGAGGTGGTCGAACGGCTGGACGCCTTCGCCTTCTCCGGCCGGCTGATCAGCGTCAACGAGATCCTCGACGAGCACGGGGTCGAGGCCGCCATCCTCAAGGTGCTGCAGACCATCGGCTTCCAGCAGACCGACTACGGCCGGGCGCTGCAGGACTTCTGCGACCAGCACCTCGACCGCCTCGACCGCCACACCACGGTGATCTTCCTGGGTGACGGCCGCTCCAACTTCGCCGACCCGCGGCTCGACCTGATGAAGCAGATCCACGACCGCTCGCGCTCGGTGATCTGGCTGAACCCGGAGCCGGAGAGCTACTGGGCGCAGGGCGACAGCGTCATGCACCGCTACGAGCGCTTCTGCCACGTGGCCAAGCATTGCAACACGCTGGGCCAGCTGGAGCGCATCGTCGAGGACGTGCTCCGGACCTATGTGCCGCACTAGCTGCGCAGGCGTAGAGAC
>JAQGIX010000106.1 GCA_028290925.1 Phenylobacterium sp.
GCCGCCGCCGCCCCGGAGCCGACCCTGGTCAGCGCGCCGGCCGCCGCGGCCGCCGCCACCGCCTTCGGCCAACTCTCCCAGGTCATCGCCATGCCCGCCGAGGGCCGCACCCTGGAGGACGTGGTCCGCGAACTGCTGCGTCCGCTGCTGCAGCAATGGCTCGACGACCACCTGCCGGCCATCGTCCAGGAGACCGTCCAGACCGAGGTCGAACGCATCTCCCGCGGCCGAGTACGCTAACCACCCCATCGCGGCAGCGATGGGGGGAGGGGGACCGCGCGCCGCAGAGCGGGTGGTGGAGGGGGCTAGCCCCATCCGCCGCGTCAGCCGCATCCCGGTCGTTCCGCCGCGCTTGACGCTTGCTCCCTCCGCCACGCCCTCTCCGGGGCGCGGTCCTCCTCCCGCCGCCGGGCGGGGGAGGTAGCGCTTTCTCCTCGCTCAGCGGGTGTGTATTGCACCCCCTCACGTCAGATCGCTTGCCCCATGCTCGACAAGACCTTCGACCCCCAGACCGCCGAGCCGCGCCTGTACGCGGCGTGGGAAGCCTCGGGCGGCTTTGCGCCCATCGACGACCCGGCCGCCGAGCCGTTCTCGATCGTCATCCCGCCGCCCAACGTCACCGGCTCGCTGCACATCGGCCACGCGCTGAACAACACCCTGCAGGACGTGCTGATCCGCTTCGAGCGGATGCGCGGCAAGGCGGCGCTGTGGCTGCCCGGCACCGACCACGCCGGCATCGCCACCCAGATGGTGGTGGAGCGCCAGCTGGCCGAGGCCGGCAACCAGAGCCGGCGCGATCTCGGCCGCGAGGCCTTCGTCGCCAAGGTCTGGGAGTGGAAGGCCAAGTCCGGCGGCCAGATCGTCAACCAGCTGCGCCGGTTGGGCGCCTCCTGCGACTGGAGCCGCGAGCGCTTCACATTGGACGAGGGCCTGTCGGCCGCCGTTCGCAAAGTGTTCGTAAAGCTTTACAAGGAAAAGCTCATCTATCGCGACAAGCGGCTGGTGAACTGGGACCCGCACTTCCAGACCGCCATCTCCGACCTCGAGGTCGAGCAGCGCGAGGTTGACGGCCAGTTCTGGAACCTCGCCTATCCGCTGGAGGACGGCTCCGGCGAGATCGTCGTGGCCACCACCCGGCCGGAGACCATGCTGGCCGACACCGCCGTCGCCGTGCACCCGTCCGACGCGCGCTACACCGCCCTGGTCGGCCGCGCCGTGCGCCTCCCTATCGTCAACCGGCCGATCCCGATCATCGCCGACGAATATCCCGACCCGGCCAAGGGCTCCGGCGCGGTGAAGATCACGCCCGCCCACGACTTCAACGACTTCGCGGTGGGCAAGCGCCACAACTTGCCGATGATCAACATCTTCGACGACTTCGCGCGGCTCAACGACAACGCGCCCGTCGAGTACCGCGGCCTCGACCGCTTCGCCGCCCGCAAGAAGGTGGTCGAGGAATTCGAGCGCCTGGGCCTGCTGCGCGAGGTCGAGAAGACCCGCCACACCGTCCCGCACGGGGATCGCTCCGGCGTCGTCGTCGAGCCCTATCTCACCGACCAGTGGTACGTGGCCGCCGAGGTGCTGGCCAAGCCGGCCATCCAGGCGGTGGAGGAGGGGGCCACCGTCTTCGTCCCGAAGAACTGGGAGAAGACCTATTTCGAGTGGATGCGGAACATCCAGCCCTGGTGCATCTCGCGCCAGCTCTGGTGGGGCCACCGCATCCCCGCGTGGTTCGGACCCGATGGCCGCATCTTCGTCGAGGAGACCGAGGCCGAGGCCCGCCGCCAGGCGGAAGAGCACTACGGCCGCCCCACCGACCTGCGCCAGGACGAGGACGTCCTCGACACCTGGTTCTCCTCGGCGCTGTGGCCGTTCTCCACCCTCGGCTGGCCGGAGCAGACCTCCGACCTCGCACGCTTCTACCCGACCCACACCCTGATCACCGGCTTCGACATCATCTTCTTCTGGGTCGCCCGGATGATGATGCAGGGCCTGCACTTCATGGGCGAGGTCCCCTTCAAGCGCGTCTTCATCAACGCCCTGGTGCGCGACGCCGAGGGGAAGAAGATGTCCAAGTCCAAGGGCAACGTCATGGACCCCCTGGAGCTGGTCGACGACTACGGCGCCGACGCCCTGCGCTTCACGCTCACCGCCATGTCCGGCGCGGCCCGTGACATCAAGCTCTCGCGCCAGCGCATCGAGGGCTACCGCAACTTCGGCACCAAGCTGTGGAACGCCACCCGCTTCGCCCAGATGAACGGCTGCGCCCGCGCCGAAGGCTTCGATCCGGCCGCGGTGCAGGTCACCCTCAACCGCTGGATCGTCGGCGAGACCCAGCGCACCGCCCAGGCGGTCACCGAAGCCCTGGCCGAGTGCGGCTTCGACGAGGCGGCCAACACCCTCTACCGCTTCATCTGGAACCGCTTCTGCGACTGGTACGTCGAGCTCGCCAAGCCGATCCTCAATGGGGCCGACGACGCCGCCAAGGCCGAGACCCAGGCCACCGCCGCCTGGGTGCTGGACGTCACGCTCAAGCTGCTGCACCCGGTCATGCCGTTCCTCACCGAGGAGCTGTGGGGCCAGACCGCCGACCTCGGCGCCGCGCGCGAGCACCGCGGCTTCCTGATGACCGCGCCCTGGCCCGACCTGCCGCAAGGCCTCGTCGACCGGCAGGCCGACGCCGAGATCGGCCTGATCATCGAGGCGATCTCCGAGGGCCGCTCGGTCCGCGCCGAGCTGAACGTGCCGCCATCCGCCCGCCCGCCGCTGCTGGTGGTCGAGGCCTCGCCGGCCCAGGCCAAGGTGCTGGCGGCCAGCGCCCCGCTGATCGCCCAGCTGCTGCGCGTCTCGGAAGTCCGCTTCGTGGACGCCGCCCCCGAGGGCGCCATCCCTTATGTCGTGGAGGGCGCCACCCTGGCCCTGCCGGTGGCCGAGTTCATCGACCTCGCCGCCGAGCGGGCCCGCCTGGGCAAGGACGTGGCCACCCTGGCCGCCGACATCGACAAGACCGCCCGCAAGCTCGGCAACCCCGACTTCGTCGCCCGCGCCCCGGACGAAGTCGTCGAGGAGAACCGCGAACGCCTGGCCGAGGCTGAGGCCGCCAAGGCCAAGCTCGAAGCCGCGCTCGGGCGGCTGGGTGCTGTGGTCTAGCCCTCCCACCGTCATCCCCCGAAGGCCGGGGATGACGGATCGTGGAAGGGTTGGCGCCGCGCGAGCTGACATCACCATGGTTGCAGCCGGACCCTGGCCGTCCGATATGCGATGGGACACCCAGCCGAGACCCGGAGCCCCCCGCATGACCGACGCCCCCGCCGCCGAGAAGACTGGCGACTACGTCCCGCCCAAGGTCTGGACCTGGAACAAGGAGAACGGGGGCCGGTTCGCCAGCATCAACCGGCCGGTCGCCGGTCCCACACATGACAAGGAGCTGCCGGTCGGCAAGCACCCCTTCCAGCTCTATTCGCTGGCCACGCCGAACGGCGTGAAGGTGACGGTGATGTTCGAGGAGCTGCTGGCCGCCGGCCACAAGGGCGCCGAGTACGACGCCTGGCTGATCAATATCGGCGAGGGCAACCAGTTCGGCTCGGGCTTCGTCGAGGTGAACCCCAATTCCAAGATCCCGGCGCTGATGGATCGCAGCGGGCCGAAGCCCATCCGCATCTTCGAGTCCGGGGCCATGCTGGTCCATCTGGCCGAGAAGTTCGGCGCCTTCCTGCCCACCGAGCCGGCCGCCCGCGCCGAGACCCTCTCGTGGCTATTCTGGCAGATGGGCTCGGCCCCCTATCTCGGCGGCGGCTTCGGCCACTTCTACGCCTATGCGCCCACCAAGATCGAATACGCCATCGACCGGTTCGCCATGGAGGTGAAGCGCCAGATGGACGTGCTCGACCGCAGGCTGGGCGAGGCCGAATATTTGGCCGGCGACGACTACACCATCGCCGACATCGCGGTCTGGCCCTGGTACGGCGCGCTCGCCAAGGGCCAGGTCTATGAGGCGGGCGAGTTCCTTCAGGTGCAGGACTACAAGAACGTCCAGCGCTGGACCGACCAGATCGCCAAGCGCCCTGCCGTGCAGCGCGGCCGCCGGGTCAACCGCGCCTGGGGCGACAACCCGCTCCTCGAACGCCACGACGCCAGCGACTTCGACAAGGTGGCCGAGACGGCGTGAGCCTCGCCCCGGCCCTCTTCGTGGCCTTCGCGCAAAAGAAATCCGCACTGCGGATTTGACATCCTGCCGATTTCATGTTCTTCTTTTGTTCATGTTTTCGGCTGCCGACATTGCGCGCGAACAGGACGCGGGGCTGAAGCGCCTCTACGAGCGCGGCCTCGAACTCGCCGAGAAGATGCAAGAGGACGCCATGGCCGCCGCGACCGCCGATGAGCGGGCCCGGCTCGGCGCCGGCTTCCACCGCATCTCCCGCGGCGTCCGCCAGACCGCCGCGCTCAGGGTCAAGCTCGCGGGTGACGCGACGCGCTGTGACCGCGACGAGGCCGCCGAGGTCATCCGCCTCGATGAGCGCCGCCTCGCC
>JAQGIX010000118.1 GCA_028290925.1 Phenylobacterium sp.
GGGCAGCAGCAGGGTCCCAAGGCCGGCCGCGCCGGCGGCGGCGATGGCCGCAGCCGCGCCCAGCGGTAGGAGCCGCGCCTTGCGGAAGGCGGCGGTGGCGGCCAACGGCGCGAGGCACCAGGCGGCCAAGGGGCCCGCGACCCCGCCGGTCATCTGGCAGGCCACGGTTCCGGCGAGCGCCCAGATCACGATGGCGGCGCCCCGCGCCCCATCGGAGCCGGCCGAGGCCAACACAACGCCGAACAGCGCTGCGGCGGCGCCCACGGCCACGGCGGCGAGTTCGGCGCCGGGCGCCAACAGGCCACGCCAGACGAGGCCCGCGCCGGCCCCCACCACCGCGGCGGCCCATGCCAGGTGCCACAGGACCGCGAACCTGCGTTCGCGCGCCCGGGCCCGCCTGGCCCCCCTCGATCGTCTGCTGGACCCGGCCAGGATCAAACCTCCGCCTGCGTCCGTGAAAGTTGCGGACCCCTTCAGCTTAGCGGTCCGCGCGAGCGCGGTTAAGACGCCTCGCCTCCTGCGCGACCTACGCCTCACCCTAAGATCGCCAGCGGAAACAAATTCGTAAGCGCGATGCGCAAAGATGGGGATCCCTGACTCCAAAGGTCCGCGCCCTTCCCCATGCGCCCAGCGGCTGACCCAGCCCCCGCTCCGCGCGCGTCCCGAGACGCCGCGCTGGAAGCGCAGAAACGCTCCTTCCTGCGGATGGTGAGCCATGAACTGCGCACGCCGCTGAACTCCATCCTCGGCTTCTCCGAGATCCTCGCCTCAGAACTCTACGGCCCGCTGGGGGCTCCCCAGTACAAGGAATACGCCGAAATCGTCCGCGATAGCGGGCACAAGCTGCTGAAACTTGTGAATCAGGTGCTGGAGATCGCCCGGCTGGAAGGCCGCGCCGTCGAGTTCGAAGCCCATCCGGAGCCGCTGGAGCCGGCGATCGATGAGCTGCTGGCCGGGTACGCCGGCGAACTGGCCGAGGGCGCGGTGAACGTCGAGGTGGCGGAGCGCGCCTCCTTGCCCGCCGTGCTGGCCGACGCCCGCGGCCTTCGGACCGTGCTTTCCGGGCTGATCCACAACGCCATCGTCTTCTCGCCGGCCGGCGGCCAGGTGCGGATCTCGGCCGCGCGGCGCGGGCGGGCCATAGAGGTCGTCATCGAGAACCCCGGCGAGCGGTTCGATCCGGCCGACGTGCCGCGGCTGCTGTTGCCCTTCGAACAGGGCGAGTCCGCGCTCACCCGGCGCTCGCAGGGCGCGGGGCTGGGGCTGCCGATCTGCGCGCTCACCGCCCAGGCGATGAACGGCCGGCTGACCCTCGCCGCCGCGCCGCAGGGTGGACTTGTGGCCCGTGTGCGTCTGCCGGCAGCCCCCTTCGCGGCCTGATGGCGGTTGCGGTTATGGGCGCGCGTCCTTAAGTCGCCCGCGATGAGCGCGATCGACACCGAGCTGAACGGACTTGCGGAGGACTTCGACTTCCTGGGCGACTGGGAGGAACGCTACCGCTACGTGATCGAGCTCGGGCGCGACCTGGCGCCGCTGACCGACTCCGAGCGCAGCGGGGCCAACAAGGTGCGCGGCTGCGCCAGCCAGGTGTGGCTGGTCACCGAGCCGCAGGTCGAGGGCCGCTTGCGCTTCCGCGGCGATTCCGACGCCCACATCGTGCGCGGCCTCATCGCCATCCTGCTCAAGCTGTTCTCGGGCCGCCCGCCGGCGGAGATCCTGGCGTTCGACGCCAAGGCGGCGTTCGAGCGGCTGGGGCTGTCCGGCGCGCTCTCCGCCCAGCGGTCCAACGGCCTGGCCTCGATGGTCGCCCGCATCCGTTCCGACGCAGAGCTGGCCGCTGCGGCTTAGGCCGCCCTTATCCCGCTGCTCATTTGGCCCAGGCCGATCACCGCGTCGTAGCCCAGGATCATGTCCACATCGCCGCCGTTCGAGGCCAGTGGCAGGCGCAGCCACAGCAGGGAAAGGTGCGAGGCGCCGCGCCAGGCGAGGCTGTGGACGCCCACCGCGGGCTTGGCCTCAGTGACCACCTTGGCCAGTTCGACGCGCCAGTAGTCGGCCGCGGCGCTGTTGTAGACGTCGCCCAGGCGCCGGCCGGTGATCTCGCGGCCGTAGACGTCGTAGAGACCGGTTCCGGCCAGGCGGACGCGGAAGTCCAGCGGATCGGCGAGGACGTCGATGAGGCTGAGGGTGGGCAGCAGGCGCTTGATGTCGGCGGGATCGAGGTCGCGGCGGCCAGGCAGCTTCGCCGACGTTCGGCGGGCGGCCCAATAGCCGAACAGCGCCTCGTGAGCACGGGCCGCAGCCGCCGGGGCGCCGATCTGCGCCACCATCTCCAAAATCCCCCACAACTGCTTGGAATCGCAGCGAATCACTTATCGCCTGATGCGCGAATCAGCGGCAAGCGAAAAGCGGTTAACAGCGGCGGTTCGTCAGCGGGTGAGTCTTTGGCGTCCCGCGGGGACCCAGAGACGAAAACGCCCGCCGGGTGGGCGGGCGCTCGCGTCTTCGATGGCGCTTGCGGCTAGCGCTTCTTGCGCGCCGCCTGGCGGCCGCCTTGGCCGAGACCCATCTGCTTGGCCAGGTCCGAACGGGCCTTGGCGTAGTTGGGGGCGACCATCGGATAGTCCTTCGGCAGGCCCCACTTGGCCCGGTATTCCTCGGGGCTCATGTTGTACTTGGTGCGCAGGTGGCGCTTCAGCGACTTGAACTTGCGGCCGTCCTCGAGGCAGATCAGGTAGTCCGGCGTGATCGAGCGGCGGATCGGAACGGCCGGCTCCTTCGGCGCGGCTTCCGCCGCCTCAGCGCCCGACGAGATGCCAGCCAGGGCGCGGTGAACGCTCTGAATCAGGCTCGGCAGGTCGGCCGCGGTGACGCTGTTGTTGCCGACATATGCGGAAACAATATCCGCGGTCATCTCGATGACTTCCGACTTCTCGTCCATTCTTGTCGTTCCACAGGATACGCGCCGCTTGCAGACGCTGAATCGATCATAAGATCAGTAGCGAGGTCATTATCTGGAACTCAAGGCAAGCACAAGCGGCGGTTTAGACGATTTTTCGGACATGCTGGATAAAACTACCAATTGATCGGCGATATCAAAGTCGAGGCGCGGTCTTACCGTCAGTAAGCGGGGTGGGCTCTACCTGCAGGAAGTTGAAGCTCGCCGCCTCATCCGAGACGCGATCCGCATTGCCGAAAGGCCCGTTCATTTATCTGGCGGGCGGGACGGCTATCCGAACGTCGGCGCCGTCCAGTGGGGCCAGATGTCCGGCAGGTCTTCGGACACCCGGTCCGGATAGTGCGGCGGCCGCTTCTCCAGGAACGAGGTCACCCCTTCGCGCGCATCGCCGGAGCGGCCGCGGGCCTGGATGCCGCGGCTGTCGGCCCGGTGGGCCTCCATGGGATGGGCCGCGCCGGCCATCCGCCAGATCAGCTGGCGGGTCAGCGCGATGGAGACCGGGGCGGTGTTGTCGGCGATCTCGCGGGCCAGCGCCCGGGCCGCCGGCAAGAGGTCGTCGGGCTCGTGCAGCGAGCGCACCAGGCCGCGCTCATGCGCCTCCTGCGCGGGGAAGATGCGGCCGGTGTAGCACCACTCCAGCGCCGTCTGGACCCCCACCAGGTGCGGCAGGAACCACGAGGACGCCGCCTCCGGATTCAGGCCCCGCCGCGCGAAGACGAAGCCGTAGCGGGCCTGGGTGGAGGCGAGCCGGATGTCCATGGCCAGCTGCATGGTGACGCCCACGCCCACCGCGGCGCCGTTGCAGGCCGAGATCACCGGCTTGAGGCTCTCGAAGATCCGCAAGGTGAGCAGGCCACCGCCGTCACGCTGCAGGCCGTCGACCGTACGGGCCGCCATGGCCTCGCCACCGCGCTTCTCGTAGTCGAAGGTCTCCCCGCCGCTGGAGAGGTCGGCGCCGGCGCAGAAGGCGCGGCCCGCGCCGGTGACGATCACGCAGCGCACCGCGTCATCGGCGTCGGTCAGGTCGAACACCGCGATCATGTCGCGCATCATCTGGGTATTGAAGGCGTTGAGCTTCTCCGGCCGGTTCAGGGTGACGGTGGCGATCCCGTCCTCCACCGCATAGAGCAAGGTCTCGAAGGTCGGCGCGGCCATTTCAATCTTCCTCCCCGAAGGCGTGCGGCGCGCATTTCCGCCGCCTTGACGGACCGTAGGTCAAGGCCCGCAATTGCCATGGAACGAAGATAAGTCGGCGGGCCGCATGCCTTCGCGGGCGCCGCCGCGGGAGTGAGACATGCATCCGTCGATCCACGCCAGGACCCATCCGGACAAGCCGGCCTACATCATGGCCTATTCCGGCGAGACGGTGACCTACGCCGAGCTGGAGGCCCGCTCCAACCAGGGCGCGCACCTGTTCCGCGAGCTCGGCCTCGTGGCTGGCGACGCCGTCGCCTTCTTCATCGAGAACCACCCCCGCTACTACGAGCTCCTGTGGGCGGCGCAGCGCTCGGGCCTGCGGTTCACCTGCCTGTCGTCGAAGCTCACCACCGGTGAGGTCGAATACATCGTCAAGGATTGCGAGGCGAAGGCGTTGGTCAGCTCGCTGGCGCTGACCGAGACAGCGCTGGCGGTCGCGCCCTCGATTCCCGGCGTGGCGCTGTTCATGGTCGGCGGGGAGACCGGTCCCTACAAGGGCTTCGAGGCCGCGCGCGAGGGCTTCCCGACCACGCCGATCGCCGACGAGCAGGCGGGCGGGGCGATGCTCTATTCCTCCGGCACCACCGGCCGACCCAAGGGCGTCAAGCGGGCCGCGGCCGTGGATCCGGCGATCGAGGCCCCCAATCCCTTGGCCAACATCGGCCAGGCGCTCTACGGCTGGACGCCCGAGGCGGTCTACCTCTCGCCTGCGCCGCTCTATCACGCCGCCCCGCTGGGCTGGTCGATGGCCGTGCAGGCAATGGGCGGCACGGTCGTGATGATGGAGCGGTTCGACGCCGAGGACGCCCTGCGCTTCATCGAGCAGTACAAGGTGACCACCGCCCAATGGGTGCCGACCCACTTCGTGCGCATGCTGAAATTGCCGTCGGAGGTGCGCGCGCGCTACGACATGTCCTCGCTGAAAGCGGTGTTCCACGCCGCCGCGCCCTGCCCGGTGCCCGTCAAGGAGCAGATGATCGCCTGGTGGGGGCCGATCATCCACGAGTACTACGCCGGCACCGAGGGCAACGGCTTCTGCATCATCAACTCAACGGAGTGGCTGGCCCACAAAGGCTCGGTCGGGCGCGGCCTCACCGCCCAGGTGCGGATCTGCGACGAGGAGGGCGAGCCCCTGCCGCCGCGCGCCGAAGGGCTGGTCTATTTCGAGGGCGGCGTTCAGTTCGAGTACCACGGCGAC
>JAQGIX010000149.1 GCA_028290925.1 Phenylobacterium sp.
GCGACTTGCGGCCGAAGTTCGGGGTGCGCAGCATCTCGGCTTCGGTCTTCTGGATCAGGTCGCCGATGTAGACGATGTTGTCGTTCTTCAGGCAGTTGGCCGAACGGACCGACAGCTCCAACTCGTCGACCTTCTTGAGCAGCGCCGGGTTGAACGGCAGCTCCGGCTTGGCCTCGCCCTCGACCTTCTTCTTCGGCTCTTCGAAGGTGATGAAGATCTGCAGCTGGTCCTGGAGGATGCGCGCGGCGTAGGCCACCGCATCGACGGGCGTCACCGCGCCGTTGGTCTCCACTTCCATGATCAGCTTGTCGTAGTCGAGGCTCTGGCCCTGGCGGGTCGGCTCGACGCGGTAGGCGACGCGCTTGACCGGCGAATAGAGGGCGTCGACGGCGATCAGGCCGATCGGGGCGTCCTCGGGACGGTTCATCTCGGCCGGGACGTAGCCCTTGCCGGTCTGGACGGTGAACTCCATGCGCACCTGGGCGCCGTCGTCCAGGGTGCAGATCACGTGGTCGCCGTTGAGGATCTCGATGTCCGACGGGGCCTCGATCTGACTGGCGGTCACCGCGCCGGGGCCGGTGGCCCGCAGCGTCATGCGCTTGGGGCCCTCGGCGTGCATGCGCAGCGCCAGTTGCTTGATGTTCAGCACGATGTCCACGACGTCCTCGCGCACGCCCTCGAGCGAGGAGAACTCGTGCACGACACCGTCGATCTGCACGCCGATCACCGCCGCGCCTTGCAGCGAGGAGAGGAGCACGCGGCGCAGGCTATTGCCCAGCGTCACGCCGAATCCGCGTTCGAGGGGTTCGGCCACCAGACGCGCCTTGCGGTTCGCGTCGGCGCCGGTCTCGATGAGCGGCTTCTCCGGACGGATGAGCTCGTTCCAATTTCGTTCGATCACGGATGCATGTCCCTCGAAACGCAGGATCGCCGGCCGCCCGCGCGGTCCGGCGATGGGGAATTGGGTACTTGGTTACTCAGACGCGCCGGCGCTTCGGCGGCCGGCAACCGTTGTGCGGAATGGGGGTCACATCGCGGATGGTGGTGATGGTCATGCCCACGGCCTGCAGGGCGCGCAGGGCCGACTCACGGCCCGAACCCGGACCCGAGATATTGACTTCCAGCGTCCGGACGCCGTGCTCGGCGGCCTTACGGCCCGCGTCCTCGGCGGCCATCTGGGCCGCATAGGGCGTGGACTTCCGGGAGCCCTTGAACCCCATCGTGCCGGCGCTCGACCAGGAGATGGTGTTCCCCTGGGCGTCGGTGATGGTGATCATGGTGTTGTTGAACGAGGCGTTCACGTGCGCCACGCCGGAGGTGATGTTCTTGCGCTCGCGACGTTTGACGCGCGCCGGTTCCTTGGCCATCGGAGATAAGCTCTCTTACTTCTTCTTGCCGGCGATCGGCTTCGCCGGGCCCTTGCGGGTCCGGGCGTTGGTGTGGGTGCGCTGACCGCGGACCGGCAGGCCCTTGCGGTGACGCAGGCCGCGATAGCAGGCCAGGTCCATCAGCCGCTTGATATTGACCGCCGTCTCACGGCGCAGGTCGCCTTCGACCGTATAGTCGCGGTCGATCGCCTCGCGGATGTGCAGCACTTCCTGGTCGGTCAGTTCGTTCACCCGGCGGGCATCGTCGATGCCCACCTTGCTGACGATCTGCCGGGCCTTGGCCGAGCCGATTCCATGGATGTACTGCAGCGCGACGACGACGCGCTTATTGGTGGGGATATTGACGCCAGCGATACGGGCCACGTTAGAAAATCTCCTGGTCACGCAAGAGAAGCGCGAACGGCGCCCCGGCCCTGCACCCCTGAGGCATAGACCGACGCGTCCCTCGCGCTCTTTCGCGGAAGCGCCTCGTTATAGGGATCGTTTCGCTTCCGTCAATGCCGGAAACATCCATTTGTGAACGCAAAGGCGTTCGCGCAAGACCCCTGCCCTGCCCGCGTCATCACGCCATCCCCGCGCATCAGCTTCGCGCGGCATGGTTAAGCAAACCATGAAGACGGGCCCTGGCGCAAATGCGGCGCGCCGCGCCGCTTGCGCGCAGGCCCGGCGCCGGGTCACTTAGCGGCGTGACCTTGGGGGGTGAGCAATGACGTTCCGGAAGACAATGATGGCTGCAGCCGCCCTGGCGGCGGTGCTGGCGGCGGCCGCGGGCTCGGCGGCGGCCAAGGACGTGGTGATCCACGCCGGCCGGCTGATCGACGGGACCGGCAAGGCGCCGCGCGTCCAGGTCTCGATCCTCATCCACGACGACCGGATCACCGCGGTCGAGCCGGGCTTTGTCGCCCCGGCCGGCGCGTACGCGATCGACCTCTCGAACGCGACGGTGCTGCCCGGCCTGATCGACGACCACGTCCACATCATGATGGGCTTCCACAAGGGCGACCCGATCCACACGGCGATGACCCGTACGTCCTTCGACGACGCCATCGAGGCCACCGCGCATGCGCGCGACACCCTGCTGGCGGGGTTCACCACCATCCGCGATGTCGGCGGCGACACCGGAGCCGTGGTCGCCCTGAAGCGCAGCATCGCCGCGGGCGTGGTCCCGGGGCCGCGGATGTGGGTGGCCGGCATGCCGCTGGGTCCGACCGGCGGTCACGGGGACGCGGCCGACGGCCTCGATCCCGAGCTGCAGCACGCGCATTGGACCGACAACCTGATCGACAGCCCCGAGGCCGCCCGCCGCGCGGTCCGGACGTTGAAGCGCCAGGGGGTCGACCTGATCAAGATCATGCCGTCCGGCGGCGTGATGTCGATCGGCGACGATCCCAAGCTGCAGCTGATGGAGGACGACGAGATCAGGGCGGTGATCGAGACCGCCCATTCGCTCGGCATGAAGGTCGCCGCCCACGCCCACGGCAAGCAGGCCATCGACCACACCATCGCGCTGGGCGTCGATTCCATCGAGCACGGCACCTACGCGGACGACGCCAGCTACAAGTTGTTCAAGGCGCACGGGACCTACCTGGTGCCGACGATGCTGGTGGGCTCCAAGGTCTATGAACACGCCAAGGTCCATCCCGAGGATCTGAACCCTTCGACCGCCGAGAAGGCGATCCAGACCGTCCCGCGGATGCTCCAGAACCTGCACGACGCCCACGTGGCGGGGGTGAAGGTGGCGTTCGGGACCGACACCTTCGGCATGTCCGCCCACGGCGAGAACGCCCAGGAATTCGCCCTGCTGGTGAAGGCCGGCCTGACGCCGATGGACGCCATCGAGACGGCCACCTGGAACGCCGCCGACCTGATCGGCGACACCGCCGACATCGGCACCGTGCAGGCCGGGCGCTACGCCGACCTCATCGCCGTCACCGGCGACCCGCTGGCCGACGTGACCGTGCTGGAGCACGTGCAGTTCGTGATGAAGGGCGGCGTGGTCTACAAGGCCGGCGGCCGGGCGGTGAGCCCTTGAGCCTCGCGGAGTTCATCGCCGGCCTGCCGAAGGCCGAGCTGCACCTGCACATCGAGGGCAGCCTGGAGCCCGAGCTGATGTTCGAGCTCGCCCGCCGCAACCGGATCGCCCTGCCCTTCGCCTCGGTGGAGGCGGTGCGGGCGGCCTACGCCTTCTCGAACCTGCAGGACTTCCTGGACATCTACTACCAGGGCGCCGGCGTGCTGCAGACGGAAGACGATTTCCGCGACCTGGCGCTGGCCTATTTCCGCCGCGTCGCCGCCGACGGCTGCCGGCACGTGGAGCTGTTCTTCGATCCGCAGACCCACACCGACCGCGGGATCCCGTTCGCGGTGGCCGCCGACGGCCTGCTGGCGGGCATGGCCCAGGCGGAAGCTTCGTTCGGCATCACCGCGAAGCTGATCCTCTGCTTCCTCAGGCACCTCGACGAGGACGCGGCCTTCGCCACCCTGCGCGCCGCCGAGCCCTACCTGGACCGCATCGCCGCGGTGGGGCTGGATTCCTCGGAGCTCGGCCATCCGCCGGCGAAGTTCGCCCGGGTCTACCAGGCCGCCGCCGAGCGCGGCCTGAAGCGGGTCGCGCACGCGGGTGAGGAAGGGCCCCCGGACTATGTCTGGGAGGCGCTCGACCTGCTGCACGTGGATCGCATCGATCACGGCAACCGCTCGCTGGAGGATGCGGCGCTGGTGAAGCGGCTGGCGGCCGAGGCCATGACCCTGACCGTCTGCCCGCTCTCCAACCTGAAGCTCTGCGTGGTCTCGGACATGGCGGCCCACCCGCTCAAGCGGATGCTGGACCTTGGGCTGCACGCCACGATCAATTCCGACGATCCGGCCTATTTCGGCGGCTACCTGGCCGACAACTGGCTGGCGGTGACACAGAGCCTGGGCCTCACGCGGCCCGATCTGATCACCCTGGCCAGGAATAGCTTCTCGGGTTCGTTCCTGGCGCCGGCGGAGATCGCACGCCACCTGGCGGCCATCGACGCCTATGCCGAGGCGCACCCCGCGTAGGGCTGGGCTATTTCCCGTCCAGGGCCTTGTCGATGGCGGCGGCGACCTCGTCGATCGAGCCCATGCCATCGAGCTCCACCAGCTTGCCCTGTCGCTCATAGTAGGGGAGCAGCGGCGCGGTCTGGGTGTTGTAGGCCGCGAGGCGGACCTTGAAGCTCTCGGGATTGTCGTCGGGGCGGCCGCTCTCGGCGAACCGGCCGGCGACCCGCTGCATGAGCGCCGCGTCGTCGACCTTCAGCCGGAGCACCCTGTCGATCTGCGAGCCGCGGCCCTTGAGCATGGCGTCGAGCGCCTCGGCCTGGGCGAGCGTGCGGGGGAAGCCGTCGAAGATCGCGCCGCCGGCCGCATCGGCCTCGGGCAGGCGGCTCTCGATCAGCTCGACCACGATGTCGTCGGAGACCAGCTCGCCGCGCTGCATGATGCCCGCGACCCGCTGACCCAGCTCGGAGCCGGACGCGATGGCGGCGCGCAGCATGTCGCCGGTGGACAGCTGCACCATGTGCCGGCTCTCGACCAGCCGCTTGGCTTGCGTGCCCTTCCCCGCCGCCGGCGGCCCGAACAGGATCACGTTCATATACGCCCCTCCATCGCCGGCCCTCTTCCCGGAGCCAAGCGAGCCCTACCCTAGCGGCCGCGGCCCCCGCGAAGCTTCGATTTCTTGATCAGGCCCTCGTACTGGTGCGCCAGGAGGTGGGACTGGATCTGGGTGACCGTGTCCATGGTGACGCTGACCACGATCAGCACCGAGGTGCCGCCCATGTAGAAGGGCGCATTGTAGAAGCCGATCAGCGCCTCCGGCAGCAGGCAGACCAGGGTGATGTAGGCCGCCCCGATCACCGTCAGGCGGGTGAGCACATAGTCGAGGTACTCGGCCGTGCGCTTGCCCGGCCGGATGCCCGGCATGAAGCCGCCGTACTTGCGCAGGTTCTCCGCCGTCTCCTCCGGGTTGAACACCACGGAGGTGTAGAAGAAGCAGAAGAAGATGATCAGCGCGCCGTAGAGCACCATGAACAGCGGCCGGCCGTGCTGCAGCTGGCCCACCGCGCCCGGCAGCCACTGCATCCACGGAGGCAGGTTGGTGGAGGCGAAGACGCCCATCACCGTGGCCGGCATCAAGAGCAGGCTCGAGGCGAAGATCGGCGGGATCACGCCGGAGGTGTTGATCTTCAGCGGCAGGAAGGAGGTGTCGCCGCCGAACATGCGGTTGCCCACCTGGCGCTTGGGATACTGCACCAGCAGCCGGCGCTGCGAGCGCTCCACGAAGACGATGGCCGCGGTCACCGCCACCACCAGGATGGCGATCACCAGCAGGGCGCCGCCGCTCATGGCGCCGGTGCGGGCCAGCGAGAAGGCCTGGATGATGTAGCGCGGCAGGACCGCCACGATGCCGGCAAAGATGATCAGGCTGACGCCGTTACCCACGCCACGGCTGGTGATCTGCTCGCCCAGCCACATCAGGAACATGGTGCCGCCGGTCAGCGTCACGACCGTGGAGATCACGAAGAACAGGCCCGGGTGATCGACCACGCCGGTCGAAGCCTGCAGGCCCATGGCGATGCCGAACGACTGGAACACCGCCAGCACCACGGTGAGGTAGCGGGTGTATTGGTTGAGCTGCTTGCGCCCCGCCTCGCCGCCTTCCTTCCGCAGCTTCTCCCAGGGCGGATAGACGGTCCCCAGGAGCTGCACGATGATCGAGGCGGAGATGTAGGGCATCACGTTCAGGGCGAAGATCGGCGGG
>JAQGIX010000175.1 GCA_028290925.1 Phenylobacterium sp.
CCGAGGGCCTGCGCATCCAGCTGGTGGACCAGGAAGGCCGCTCGATGTTCGAGCAGGGCTCCACCAAGCCCAATCCCCGCGCCGCCCTGCTGCTGCGGGCGGTTTCCAAGGTGATCAACCAGCTGCCGAATCGAATCAGCATCTACGGCCACACCTCCGCCAACGTCGGCGGCGGCAAGGCGGAGGGCGACTGGACGCTCTCGGCCGGGCGCGCTGAAGGGTCGCGCAAGGTGCTGCAGGCCGCCGGCGTCGATCCCGACCGGATTTACCAGGTGTCCGGCAAAGCCAGCTCCGAGCCGCTTTATCCCGACGATCCGACCCTGCCCGGCAACCGGCGCATCGCCATAGTGTTGTTGCGGGAGGCGCCGGTTCTACCCCCGGATTCAGGCCTCTAGCCGCTGGCGCGGCCCTTGCCTAAGCGCCCGGCATGACGCCTAATCCGGAGGAAGCCAGGCAATAGGCGAAGGCGATCGCAAGTCCGTGACGCAGCATTTCCCGACCCGTCAGCTCCGGTTCTTCCTGACCGCGCCGTCGCCCTGCCCCTACCTGCCTGAGCGATACGAGCGGAAGGTCTTCGCTCACCTGCCGCTGGCCGAAGGCGCCGCGGTCAACGACAGCCTGACCCAGGTCGGATTCCGCCGCTCCCAGAACATCGCCTACCGGCCGGCCTGCGAGAGCTGCCAGGCCTGCGTCTCGGCCCGCATCCCGGCCGACGACTACGTCTTCTCGCGCTCGGAGCGGAAGACGCTGGCCCGCAACGAGGACCTGGAGCGCCGCCTGGTGGAGGCGGAGTCCACAATGGAGCAGTTCGACCTGCTGCGCCGCTACCTGACCATCCGCCACGCCGACGGCGGCATGGCCGAGATGACCTGGCCGGACTACGTCGCCATGGTCGAGGACACCGCGGTGCGCACCCACGTGGTCGAGTACCGGGTGCGGTCGAAGGACGTCGGGCCGGGCGATCTGATGGCCTGCGCCCTGGTGGACGTGATGAGCGACGGCCTGTCGCTGGTCTACAGCTTCTACGATCCGACCATCAGCCGCCGCAGCCTCGGCTCCTTCGTGATCCTCGACCACGTGGTCCAGGCGGGGCTGGCCGGCTTGCCCTACGTCTATCTCGGCTATTGGGTCCGCGGCTCCGAGAAGATGGACTACAAGGTCCGCTTCTCGCCGATCGAACTGCTGAAGCCCGAGGGCTGGACCCTGATGTCCAGCCGCGACATGCCGGCGGGCGACGAGCAATAGGGGCTGTGAATGACGGGGGCGCTCGCATCCCCGCATGGCGCCGACGGCTGGCGACCTGCTAAGACGCACCTTGTGATCCTTCTCCAACGTGCGAGCGCATGGCGCGACAGCTTCGCCTGAGGCTGGGCCAGCCCGCCTCCCATTCCCGCGACCAGTATGTGGCCGGGCCCTCCAACGCCCAGGCGCTGGCGGCGATCGACGCCTGGCCGCGCTGGCCGGCGGGCTGCCTGGCCCTGGTCGGCCCCGAGGGGGTCGGCAAGACCCACCTGGCCCGCGCCTGGGCGGAGGACGCCGGCGCGATCATCCTCGACCGGCTGGAGCCCGATATCGCCGCGGCCGCCGCGCGGCCCGTGCTGCTGGAGGACGTCGACCGCGGGGTCCCGGGCGAGGCCCTGTTCCACCTGATCAACCTGGCGGCCCGCGACGGCGGAGGCCTGCTGCTCACCGCGCGGACCAAGCCGGTCGCCTGGAGCGCCGGCCTGCGAGACCTGCGCTCGCGGCTCAACGCCTTGTTCACCGCCGAGATCGAGGAGCCGGACGACGAGGTGCTGGCCGGCCTGCTGCGCAAGTTCTTCAAGGAACGGAACATCCGCCCCGGCGCGGACGTCATTGCCTATCTGCTGCGCCGCATCGAGCGCTCGGCGATCAGCGCCGGCGAGATTGTCCGCCGGCTGGACGAGGCGCCCGATGAGCTGAAACCGGTCTCCCGCGTGCTCGCGCGGCGAATTCTGGAGGACGATTAACCAAAAGCTGGCCTTTTCATCGCAATGTTCACATCCCAGTTAAGGTCGGGCGGTAAGCTTAAGACCCTTCCGCAACCCTCGGAGCCTGCTCGATGACCTACGCCGCGCCCGTCGCATCGCACACCGCGATCGAGGCCGACCGCGTGGCGCACGACTGGGACGAGGCGCTGGCCGACAGCCCGGCCCGGTTCATCAACCGCGAGCTCTCCTGGCTGGCCTTCAACCGCCGCGTGCTCGCCGAGAGCCAGAACCCGCGCCACCCGCTGCTCGAGCAGCTGAACTTCCTGGCGATCAGCGCCAACAACCTCGACGAGTTCTACATGGTCCGCGTGGCCGGCCTGAAGGCCCAGGTCCGCGAGGGCGTCCAGGTGCTGAGCCAGGACGGCCTGACGCCAGCCGAACAGCTCGCCCGGGTCAACGAAGAGGCCGCCGGCCTGATCGCCGACCAGCAGCTCCGCTGGGCCGAGCTCTGCCGCGAACTGGCCGACGTGGGGCTGACCGTGGTCCCCGCCGACGAGGTGACCCTGGCCGAGAAGCTGGCGCTGGAGGAGACCTTCCTCGCCCAGCTCTTCCCGGTGCTGACGCCGCTGGCCATCGATCCGGCCCACCCCTTCCCGTTCATCCCGAACCTCGCCTTCTCCCTGGTGCTGAAGATCCGGCGCAAGTCGGACAACCGGCTGCTCTATGCGCTGGTGCCGATCCCGGCCCAGGTCGCCCGCTTCTGGGAGCTGATCGCGCCCAAGGACAGCCGGCGCAAGGGCGAGCGCCGGTTCCTCTCGCTGGAGGGCTTCGTCGCCCTGTTCCTCGACCACCTGTTCCCCGGCTGCGAGATCCAGGGCCAGGGCGTGTTCCGGCTGATCCGCGACAGCGACGTGGAGATGGAGGAAGAGGCCGAGGACCTGGTCCGCGAGTTCGAGGCACTGCTGAAGCAGCGGCGCATGGGCTCGGTGGTGCGCGTCGAGATCGAAACCGCCATGCCGGAGGAGCTGCGCGGCTTCATCTGCGAGAACCTGCACGCCGAGCCGCAGGACATCATGCTGATCGAGGGCCTGCTCGGCCTCGACGAGCTCAACCAGCTGATCCCGCCCGACCGGCCGGAGCTGAAGTTCAAGCCTTTCGAGCCGCGCTTCCCCGAGCGCATCCGCGACCACGCCGGCGACTGCTTCGCCGCGATCCGCGAGAAGGACATCCTGGTCCACCACCCGTTCGAGAGCTTCGATGTGGTGGTGCAGTTCCTCAGGCAGGCCGCCCGCGACCCCAACGTGCTGGCCATCAAGCAGACGCTCTACCGCACCTCCAAGGACAGCCCGATCGTCGCCGCCCTCATCGAGGCGGCCGAGGCCGGCAAGAACGTCACCGCCGTGGTGGAGATCAAGGCCCGCTTCGACGAAGAGGCGAACCTGAAGTGGGCCCGCGACCTGGAGCGGGCCGGCGTCCACGTGGTCTACGGCTTCATCGAGTACAAGACCCACGCCAAGCTCTCGACCGTGGTCCGCCGCGAGGCCGAGACCCTGCGCACCTACTGTCACTTCGGCACCGGCAACTACCACCCGGTCACCGCGCGCATCTACACCGACCTGTCGCTGTTCACGACCGACCCGGCGCTCGGCCGCGACTCCATTCGCCTCTTCAACTACGTCACCGGCTACGCCCAGCCCGAGGGGCTGGAGAAGCTCTCCTTCTCGCCCATCACCATGAAGCGCGACCTGCTGCGGATGATCGGCCAGGAGGCGGAGAACGCCCGGGCCGGCAAGCCCGCCGCCCTCTGGGCCAAGCTCAACGCCCTGGTTGATCCGCAGATCATCGACGCCCTCTACGCCGCCAGCCGCGACGGGGTGGCCATCGACCTGGTGGTCCGCGGCATCTGCTGCCTGCGGCCCGGCGTCCCGGGCCTCTCCGAGAACATCCGGGTGAAGAGCATCATCGGCCGCTTCCTGGAGCACGGCCGGATCGTCGCCTTCGCCAACGGCGCGGCCATGCCCTCCTCCGAGGCGCGCGTGTTCATCTCCTCGGCCGACTGGATGCCGCGCAACCTCGACCGCCGCGTCGAGGCCCTGACCCCCATCGAGAACCCCACGGTGCACCAGCAGGTCCTGCAGCAGATCATGCTGGCGAACCTCAAGGACGAAGCGCAGAGCTGGACCTTGGACGCGGAAGGCCGCTATACGCGGGACCCGTCCTGGGACCATCCGAGCGCGTTTTCCGCGCACGAGTACTTCATGACCAACCCCAGTCTGTCCGGCCGAGGCCAGAAGGTGAAGGACATGCCGCGCGCGATCGATCATGTGGCCCCGCGCGGATAGCCGAGCCGAGCCCCGACAGGCTGCGGTCATCGACGTCGGCTCCAACTCGGTCCGCCTGGTCATCTACCGGCTGGACGGGCGGGCGATCTGGACCGTCTACAACGAAAAAGCCCTGGCCGGCCTCGGCCGCGACCTGCCCGCCACCGGGCGCCTGTCGCCGGAAGGCGTCGAGGCGGCGATCATCGTCCTGCGCCGCTTCCGCGCCCTGCTCGACGGCTGGAAGGCCGAGGACGTCCTCTCGGTCGCCACCGCCGCCGTCCGCGACGCCGCCGACGGCCAGATGTTCCTCAAGCGCGTGCGCGACGAGACCGGCCTCGCGGTCCGCCTGCTGGCCGGCGAGGAGGAAGCCCGTTACGCGGCGCTGGGCGTGCTCGCCGGCCAGCCGGAGGCCTCCGGCGTGGTGGCCGACCTCGGCGGCTCCAGCCTCGAGCTGATCCGCCTCGACGGCCAGGCCCCGGCCGACGGCGTCAGCCTGCCGCTCGGCCCGTTTGCGCTGGGCGCCCCCCGCCCGCTGGCCATCGACCGCACGCGCCGGGTGATCGAGGCTGCCCTCGAGCCGCACGCCGCCCGCTTCAGCGCCCGCGAGCTGCACGCCGTGGGCGGCGCCTGGCGCAACCTCGCCCTGCTGCACATGGAGCTCGCCGGCTATCCCCTGCGCGTCGCCCACCAATACGAGATGGGCCGCAACGACGCCGTCGACCTGGCCCGCTTCGTGGAGCGCCAGTCCAAGGCCTCCCTGCAGCGCATCGAGGGCCTGTCGAAGCGCCGCTTCGAAACCCTGCCCTACGCCGCCCTGGTGCTGGAGGAGGCGATCTCGGTCCTGAAGATCGAGCGGATCGTGATCTCCGCCTTCGGCCTGCGCGAGGGCCTGCTGCTGGAATCCATGGAGCCCGAGGTCCGCAAGCGCGACCCGCTGATCGAGGGCTGCGAGGTGCTGACCGACGTGCGCGGGCTCTCCAGCGACCTTGGCGGCGCCCTGGAGGCCTGGATCTCGCCCACCTTCGAGCACCTGCCGGCGATGTTCGGCCATCGCGAGCCGGTGCTGCTGGCCGCCGCCTGCCGGCTCGCCGACCTCGGCGCCCGGCTGCACCCCGATCACCGCGCCGATATCGCCTTCGAGCAGGTGCTGCGCGCGCCACTCGCCGGCATGAGCCATCCGGAGCGGGCGTTCCTGGCGAGCTGCGTCTTCTCGCGCCATTCGGCCGCCGCCTCGACCCCCGAAGAGCCGACCATCGCGCGCGTGCTGACGCCCGAGCGCCGCCAGCGGGCTCGGGCGCTGGGCTCCGCCATCCGCCTGGGCTGCGACCTCTCCGGGCGCAACCCCCGCCTGCTGGAACGCTCCGGCCTCTCGGTGCGCGGCGAGCGCCTGCTGCTCACCGCCGCGCCGGGTTGGGAAGACATGCTGCTCGGCGAACAGACCACCAAGCGGGCCAACACCTTGGCGGCGTCGCTTCGCCTGAAGCTTGAGCTGGCCTAGTCGCCGTCCCCGTCCTCGTCGTCGTCCGGCCGCGCGTCGGCCAGGGCGCGGAAGCGGTGCACCGGCGCCGGGACCTTGGCCTCGGCGCCCCTGACGCTCTTCCAGATGATCGCGTTGAGCCTGCGCATCGGCGCGCGGTCGGCCTCGGCGAA
Source organism: Phenylobacterium sp. (assembly GCA_028290925.1). Taxonomy (GTDB): domain Bacteria; phylum Pseudomonadota; class Alphaproteobacteria; order Caulobacterales; family Caulobacteraceae; genus Phenylobacterium. The sequence continues at coordinate 5,921 of JAQGIX010000175.1, forward strand.
GTTCATCCTGGCGCTTTCCTGGGCGCCCCAGGCGGTGACCAGGTTCTTGGCGAACAGGTCGACCTGGGCCGCATGGGCGGTGAACGGGGTCGGGTCCGGCTTGTCGCCGAAGGCCGCGTAGAGCGGCGTCGCGGCGGCGTCGTACTGGCTCATCGGCGGCAGGCCCAGCAGCAGCTCGATGGTCCGCAGGAACGAGCTCGTGGAGTAGAGCGTCGAATCCACCGCGTCGCGCTTGGTGTAGGGGCTGGCGACCAGGCCCACCGTGCGCCGGGCGTCCACGTGGTCGGCGCCGTCCTGGGCGTCGTCCTCGATGATGAAGATCGCCGTCGAGGCCCAATATTTCGAGTGGCTGACGCGCTCCACCAGCTGGCCCACCGCCCAGTCGTTGTCGGCGACCATGGCGACCGGCGTATAGGCGTCGGGCTTGGATCCGCGGGTGTGGTCCTCGCCCATCGACATCACCACCAGGTTCGGCAGCCGCGCCGCCGGGTCCGGACTGTCGAAATTGGCCTCGTACTGGTCGAACTCCTTGAGGAAGACCGCCAGGTTGTCCCGGTCGCGGGCGTTGAAGCCGAGGTAGTCGGGGTTCAGGTGGCCCCATAGCGCATCGGCCCCCGGCGAGGGCGTGATCGGGTCGCCGGTGCTCACCCGCCGGCCGTATTCGCCGTAGTTGCGGTAGGTCAGGCCCTTGCGCCGCGCCAGGTCCCAGCTATGGCCGGCAGGCGGATAGTAGGCCGGCGCCGGCTTCACGTCGGAACGGTCGGCGTAGTTCGAGGGCCAGGTCTTCTCGTTGTAGTCGGTCGCGTAGGCGGCGTTGGACCAGGAGTGGCCGTCCACGCTCACCTCGCCGTCGGCGTAGAGATTATCGAAGGTCACGAACTGTTCGGCGAGGGCGTGGGCGTTGGGGGTCACCTTGCGGCCGAACAGGGTCAGGCTCGGATCGCCGTCGCCGCGGCCCAGATCGCCCAGCACCTGATCGTAGGTGCGGTTCTCGCGGATGACGTAGATCACATGCTGGATCGGCGAGCCCACGCCGACGGCGCTGGGGATCACGCTCGGCGTCGAAGGCGCCCGCGCCGCCGTCAGCAGCTCGTCGCGATAGGGCGAATTGGCGACCGCCTGGCGGGTCAGGGCCGGCAGGCGCTTGGCGAGGCCCGCCAGCGGCAGCCGCTCGATCGTGCTCACCTGCAGGGTCTTGATGGATTCCGGGTCGCCGCCGGCCATGTGCGGCCCATGCGGATCGGGATAGGCCCGCTCGCCCTTCCCGGCGCCCACATAGAGCGCCCCACCCTTCTCGCCGATCGCCAGGGCCGAGGGGTACCAGCCGACGGGCACGAAGCCCTTCACATCGCTGCGGCCCGGTTTCCTCACGTCGATGACGGCGACGTCGTTGTTGTCGGCGTTGGCCACATAGAGCAGGCCCCGCGTGCGATCGAGCGCCAGGGCGTCCGGAGTCGATCCCTCCGGCGCCCGCGGATGCAGGGTGGTGGAGATCCGTTCGGTCACCGCATTGCTGCGGGTGTCGATCACATAAACCGAGTTGTCGCCCGAGCAGGCCACGAACAGGCGGCCGTCCGCGCCCAGCACCAGGTCGTTCGGGTTCGCCCCGACCGCGACCGTCGCCACCATCTGGTTGGTTGCGGTGTCGATCACGCTGACCGAGCGGCTGGACCAGTTGCTGACGTAGAGCCTCCCGCCGTCCCTGGACAGCACCAGCTCATAGGGGCTGACGTCCACCGGGATGCGGGCGACCACCTGGCGGGTATTGGTGTCGAACACCACGACCGGCGTCGGGTCGGGGCCCGTGCCACGGTTGGCGGCGTAGAGCAGCGGCCGGGTCGGATGCCGCGCGACCCCGGCCCAGCCGACCTTGTCGATCGGCCAGGTTTCGTCGAACCGGGCGCTCGGCTGCGGCGACAGCCGGCCGTTCGCATAGCTGAAGGCGTAGATCGGCGCCTTGGTGGGCGTCTTGCCCCCCGCCGCGTTGCCGCCCGAGACATAGAGCGTCTTGCCGTCCGGCGACCAGGCCAGCCCCATCCGGGTCGAGGTCAGGGGAACGCGCTGGACGATCTTCCGGGTCGCCGGATCGATGACCGTCAGCCCGTGTGGCAGGAAGCCGGAATTGACGGCGATCACCGCCTTGCCGTCGGGGGCCGCGACCATCTTCATGATCAGGTCGCCGGCCGTGCCGAGGGTCTGGACGGCAGGCGTGATCCGCCAGCCGTTCGGCAGGTCGAACCCGCCGGGGATCGCATGGGGCCTGGCCAGCGTCGCCGGCCCGATAGTCCGCGGCGCCTGGGCCTGGGCCTGGGCCGTTCCGGTCAACACCGCCGCGAGCGCGCCCGCGCACGCCAAAGCCCTGCGAATCATCGTGTCCCCTCCCCGCGGTCGACGCGCGAGCGTCTGTCCCCTGCGGCCGTCTTAGCGGCCGCGCATGACACCTTGAATGCGGATGGAGCATCGCGCCAGGGGCCGCGCCAGCTGGGGGCCCCATAGCAAGAGGGCGACGGTCCGGTTGCCCGATCCGCCGCCCTCTGATCCAGATCCGTTGGGGGATCCAGGCCTTCAAGGTCCGGAGGCGCTCGCTGCGTCGGGGTCGCCCCCTTCGCGTCTCACCACCTCCGGCGCCTCAGTTTCGGAAGTCTCCGGGTCGCCCCTTCGAACCGCCGCTCCTGAGGGCCTCCCGCTCGCTTCCGGTCCGGTCACCCGGTCCGCCGCGCCGCAGTTCCTCTCGGCAAAGAGAGCTTCCTCCAACCCCGGGTCGGGCGCAACGGCCCCGCAGCGGGCGCCTGTGGGCGGCGGGCCGCCGAACCGGTGGAGGAGCTGTGGAGAACCCCGGGAAGCTTCCGGAAAGCCCAAATCAATCCGAGGGCTGGCCTTATCCTCAGGATCGCGTCGGCGGGGCCTGAACTCAGCCCGCGCTGGCCGCTTTCGGGCTGCGCCGGACCTCGACGACCCGCACGCGCGCGCCATCCAGCACCAGGGCCAGCTCGCCGCGCTTCAGCTTCAGGGCGTCTTCCCCGAACGCCTCGCGCCGCCAGCCCTTCAGGGCGGCGGTGTCGGCCGCGTCGTCGTTGGCAATCTGCTCGAGGTCCGAGACGGTGGCGATCAGTTTCGAGGCCACGCCGGTTTCCTCCGCCCGCGCCTTCAACAGCACCTTCAGCAGCTCCACCACCGCGCCCGCCGCGGGCGAGGTCGGGGTACGCGCCTTCTCGATCACCGGCGCATAGGCCTCCGGGTCGCGCAGCGCCTCGCGGATCGCCGCGATCAGGTCCGGCCCGAACCGCGATCCGGAGAAGCCCTTGGGCACCGAGCGCAGCCGGTCCAGCGCCTCGGCGTCGGTCGGGGCCTGGGTCGCCACCTCGTCGATGGCCTCGTCCTTGAGGATGCGGCCGCGAGGCTGGTCGCGCTGTTGGGCGGTGCGCTCGCGCCAGGCAGCCACGGCCTTGTAGACCGCCAGGTACTTGGCCGTATGCTTGCGCGGCCGCAGCCGCTTCCAGGCGTTCTCCGGCTCCACGTCGTAGTTGGCCGGCGAGGTCAGATTGGTCATCTCGTCGGTGACCCAGCCGATCCGGCCCTCCTTCTCCAGTCGCTGGCGCAGCATCGGATAGAGTTCCGCCAGGTGGGTCACGTCGGCGAGCGCGTAGGTGAGCTGGGCGTCGGACAGCGGCCGACGCGCCCAGTCGGTGAACCGGCTGGACTTGTCGAGCTCGATCTTCAGCATCTGCCGGACGAGGGCGTCGTAGGCGATCTGCTCGCCGAAGCCGGCCGCCATGCCCGCCACCTGGGTGTCGAACAGCGGCACAGGCATGGCCTGCAGGTTGTTGAAGATTTCCACGTCCTGCCGGGCGGCGTGGAACACCTTCAGGATGCGCTCGTCACGCATCACCTCCAGGAACGGCTCCAGGTCCATGCCGTCCGCCAGCGGATCGATCACCGCATGGGCGTTCGGAGCCGCGGCCTGGATCAGGCACAGCTTTGGCCAGTACGTGGTCTCGCGCATGAACTCGGTGTCCACGGCGACGAACGGCTGGCCTTTGAGCTTGTCGCAAAACACCGCCAGTTCCGCGGTGGTCGTAATCGGGATCATCGATTAGCTATAGCCCGGCGCCCGCCCGAGTCTGCAAGTCCGCGATGCGCACA
>JAQGIX010000178.1 GCA_028290925.1 Phenylobacterium sp.
CCACCTGCTGTCGGCCCGCCGGCTGAAGCTGCTGCAGCCGCACGCCATCCTGATCAACACCGCCCGCGGCGAGATCATCGACGAGCAGGCCCTGGCCGACCTCCTGGAGCAGGGCAAGATCGCCGGCGCCGGCCTCGACGTCTTCGAGTTCGAGCCGACCATCAACCCGAAGCTGCTGAAGCTGCCCAACGCGGTCCTGCTGCCGCACATGGGCTCGGCCACCTTCGAGGGCCGCGTCGACATGGGCGAGAAGGTGATCATCAACATCCGCACCTGGATGGATGGCCACAAGCCGCCGGACCGGGTGATCCCGTCGATGCTGTAGTCTTCGCCCTCCCCATTAAGGGAGGGAAAATCACCCCACCACCCGGATCAAACAGAACCCGTCCCAGCCCTTCGACCCCACGGTCTGCACGGCGGTCGCGGTGACGCGCGCCTCGGCGGCGATCATCTCGTTCATGCGGCGGATGCCCTGCACGTCGGCGCTCCCGCCGGCCTCCAGCACCGCGCCGGCCCGCACCACATTGTCGACCACGATCACCGAGCCCGGCCGGCTGAGCTTCAGCGCGCCCGCGAAATAGGCCGGGTTGGACGCCTTGTCGGCGTCGATGAAGCTGAAGTCGAAGGGACCGGTGAGGCTCGGCAGGAGGTCCACGCCGCGCCCGACCTTCACCTCCACGCGGTCGGCCAGGCCGGCCCGCTCGATGTTGCGCCGCGCCACCTCGGCATGCTTCGGGTCGTATTCCAGGGTGACCAGCTGGCCGTCCGGCGGCAGGGCGCGCGCCAGCCAGATGGTCGAATAGCCGCCCAGCGTGCCGATCTCCAGGATCCGCGTCGCGCCGACCATCTGCGCCAGCAGCTGCAGCAGCTTGCCCTGGTTGGGCGCCACATTGATGGCCGGCAGGCCCGCCGCGCGGCTGTCCGACAGGGCTTGGTCGAGCACCTCGTCGCGGTCGAGCAGCGCCTCGACCAGATAGGCGTCCACCGTCGTGAAGGCGTCCTGGTCCATCACTGTCCTCCGCACACCGGGCAATCCGGATCGGCCGCGACGCGGACCGTCCGCGTCTCCCCGGCCAGGGCGTCGTAGATCATCAGCCGGCCGCTGAGCGGCTCGCCGGCCCCGGTCATCAGCTTGATCGCCTCCAGGGCCATCATCGAGCCGATGACCCCGGCCAGGGCGCCCACAACGCCCACCGCGGTGCAGGTCTCGGCGTCCGGCGGGATCTCCGGCACCAGGCACTGGTAGCAGGGCGCCCCGGAGAACACCCCGACCTGCCCGGTCCAGCGGCCGATGGCCCCGGTCACCAGCGGCTTGCCGTGCCGCACGCAGGCCGCGTTGACCGCGAACCGGGTGGCGAAGTCGTCGGTGCCGTCCAGCACCATGTCCACCCCGTCGATCAGCTCATCGGCGGTGGTCTCGTCGAACGCCCCGTTGAAGCCGGCCACGAAGATGTGCGGATTAAGCGCCGCCAGCCGCTCGGCGGCCGCCTCCGGCTTCGGCCGGCCGATGTCGTCTTCGGTATAGATCACCTGCCGCTGCAGGTTGGAGAGGTCCACGTCGTCGGGATCGGCCAGGATCAGGGTGCCGATCCCCGCCGCCGCCAGGTAGAGCGCCGCCGGCGCGCCGAGGCCGCCGGCGCCGACGATCAGGGCGCTGCCGGCCTTCAGCTTCTGCTGGCCCGGGCCGCCCACCTCGCGCAGCACCAGATGGCGGGCGTAGCGCTCGATCTCCAGGTCGGTGAACACCATCCGGCTTGACCTCGCCCGCGGCGCTGAGAAACTCACGGCCATGCTCAAGGCCGCCGCTCGCCGCAACTGGACCACCATCTGGGCCGTCCGAAAAGCCGGCGCAACCGCCGCGGCCCTGGCGCTGGCGCTCGCCGCAGCCCAGCCGGCCCATGCCGCGAGCGATCCCGCACCCGTCGCCGCCGCCGAGCGGGCCTTCGCCGCCGACGGCCTGGCGCTGGGCATCAAGGACAGCTTCCTGAAGCACGCCGCGCCCGAGGCCATCGTGCTGAACCCCGAGCCGCAGCTGGCGCGGGCGGTCTATGGCGCCGCCGCGGCCAGCAAGACCCGGCTCGTCTGGTGGCCGCTGTGGGCCGGCATCGCGAAATCCGGCGACCTCGGCTTCACCACCGGGCCCTACACGGTCAACGGAGAGCCGGGCGCCTGGTACTTCACCGTCTGGGCCCGGCAGCCGGACGGCGGCTGGAAATGGCTGCTCGACGCCGGCCCGCCCAGCGATCCGGCCGGCGCGGCGCCGCAGGGCTCGGCCGTGGCCTACGCCCGGCCCTCAGGCCGCAGCGCCGGCTCGCCCGCCAAGGCGATGGCGCAGGTCGCCAGGGCCGAAGCCGGCCTCGCGGCGGCCGCCAGGTCCGACGCCAAGGCGGCCTATCTGGCGATCGTCGCCGGCGACGGCCGCGTCGTGGGCTCCAAATCCAAGCCCCCGGCCAGTCGCGCCGAGCTGGAGGCCGAACTCGCCACCCGGCCGCAGGCCATCAGCTTCTCGCCGCTGGGCGGGCTGGCCTCCAGCGCCGGCGACCTCGCCTGGACCTACGGCATGGCCGCCTGGACCGCGGACGGCAAGGCGGGCCGCGGCCACTATGTGAGGATCTGGCGCAACGACGCGCGGGGCTGGCGCCTGCTATTCGACGAACTGCTGCCGCTGCCGCCGAGGAGCTAGGGCTCAGGCCCGCTCGCGCTTGGCCTGCCAGATCGCCCGCTGCAGCGCCTTGGCGAACTCGGCCCGCTCGGGGGGGCTGAGCGCAACGGCCACCGGCAGCTCGCGGTCGGAGAGCGCCAGCTTCAGGCCGATCGTGCGGCCCTCGTCGCGCTCCACGTGGACGCGGGTGGCGGCGGTGGGGCTTTCCCAGATCAGCCGCGAGGCCTTCGGCGTCTCCGACGTCACCCGCACGTCGCGGGCGGTGACCTGCACCCGCTCGACGCGCTTGGCGGCGTGGAAGCTGGCCAGGAACGCCGCGATCACCGCCAGCAGGTCAATGCCCAGGAAGATCGGCACGAAGGTCGCGCCCATGGCCACGAACACCGCGGCCGAGGCGCAGTTGGCCAGGGTCACCACGGCGATCAGCACGATGAACCCGCGCTCCGACAGCGACCGGTTCGGCCGGATCTCGGCGTCCATGTAGAAGGGCTCGGCCATGGCGGCCTGAGGATAGGCCCGCCGGCCCCTCAGCTCCACTCCTCGTGTCATCCCGGTTCCGCGAAGCGAAGAGCGGGGCCCATAGGCTCTGATCTCTCCGGCATGGCGCGAATGGGTCCCGGACAAGCCGCTGGCGCGGCTTTCCGGGATGACACGCGCGGGTTAGACCGCGCCCATGGCCAAGCCCACCAACCCTGCGAAGCGCAAACCCCCGACGCCCGCCGAACAGGCGCGGATCGCCGAGATCTTCGCCCGCTTCGAGGCGCTCGAGAGCGACCCCCGCACCGAGCTGGACTACGAGAGCCCCTTCACCCTGCTGGTGGCCGTGGCGCTCTCGGCCCAGGCCACCGACGTCTCGGTGAACAAGGCCACCGACAAGCTGTTCAAGGTCGCCGACACGCCGCAGAAGATGCTGGCGCTGGGCGAGGCGGGCCTGAAGCCGTTCATCGCCTCCATCGGCCTCTACAACACCAAGGCCAAGAACGTCATCGCGCTCAGCCGCATCCTGATCGATGCGTACGGCGGCGAGGTCCCGCTGGAGCGCGACAAGCTGCAGGCCCTGCCGGGCGTGGGGCGCAAGACCGCCTCCGTGGTGCTGAACGAACTGCGCATCGAGCCGGCCATCGCGGTCGACACCCACGTGTTCCGCGTCGCCCACCGCCTGGGGCTCTCGGCCGGCAAGACGCCGGACCAGGTGGAGGCCAACCTGATGGCTATCGTCCCCGACCCCCTGAAGACCCGCGCCCACCACGGGCTGATCCTGCACGGCCGCTACATCTGCA
>JAQGIX010000226.1 GCA_028290925.1 Phenylobacterium sp.
GCGGTGACCGGCGGCACCTCCACCTGCAGGTCGATGCGGTCCATCAACGGGCCCGAGACCCGGCCCTGGTAATCCGTCTGGCAGCGCGGCGCGCGCCCGCAGGCCCCGCGGCCGGGGCCGCCATTGCCGCACCGGCAGGGGTTCATCGCCGCCACCAGCTGGACGCGGGCGGGATAGCGGACGTGGGCGTTGGCCCGGGCCACCACCACCTCGCCGGTCTCCAGCGGCTGGCGCAGCGAATCCAGGGCCTGGGCGGAGAATTCCGGCAGCTCATCGAGGAACAGCACCCCGTTGTGCGCCAGGCTCACCTCGCCCGGCTTGGCCTTCAGGCCGCCGCCGGTGAGCGCCGCCATGCTGGCGGAGTGGTGCGGGCTGCGGAACGGCCGGGCGCGGGTCAGCGCGCCGCGGGCGATCAGGCCCGCCACCGAATGGACCATGGAGGTCTCCAGCAGCTCTTCCGGCGTCAGCGGCGGCAGCAGACCCGGCAGGCGCTGGGCCATCATCGACTTGCCCGATCCAGGCGGTCCGACGAACAGCAGGTTGTGGCCGCCCGCCGCGGCGATCTCCAGCGCCCGCTTGGCGTTCTCCTGGCCCTTGACGTCGCGCAGGTCGGGGCCCCGCTCGGCGTCGACCATCGGGCCGGGCTTCGGCGGCGACAGCATCTGGGTCCCGCGGAAATGGTTCACCAGGGCGATCAGCGAGGGGGCGGCGAGGATGCGGGTGTCGCCGGCCCAGGCGGCTTCCGGCCCGCAGGCCTCCGGGCAGATCAGGCCCAAGCCCATGGCCCCGGCCGCGACCGAGGCCGGCAGGGCGCCGGCGACGGGCAGGATGCGGCCGTCCAGCGCCAGTTCCCCCATGGCCGCCCAGTCGCCCAGGGCGTCGGGCGGGATCACGCCCATGCCGGCCAGAACCGCCAGGGCGATCGGCAGGTCGTAGTGGCTGCCTTCCTTGGGCAGGTCGGCGGGTGAAAGATTGGCGATGATCCGGCGGGCCGGCAGCGCCAGGCCGAGGCCTGCGAAGGCCGCCCGCACGCGCTCCCGGCTTTCTGTCACGGCCTTGTCGCCGAGCCCGACGACAATGAATCGCACCTCGCCGCTGGTGAACTGCACCTCGACTTCGACGCGGACCGCCTCGACGCCTTGGAACGCCAGGGTGACGACGCGCGCGGCCATGACTCAATCCCTTGTGTCTCGCTCCGAGTTATCCACAAGACACAGATGTGTCACGGATCGTAGCGGGAACCAAAAAAGAACAGATCAGGAATACAGCTACCCGATCCCGGGTTGGGATGCAATATGGCGCAGCTTAGGCGCGAAGGGCCTCGATCCGCGCCCAAAGGATGTCGGCCGCGTCGATCCCGGTGAAGCGCTTCAGCGCCTGGGCGCCGGTGGGCGAGGTGACATTGATCTCGGTCAGGTAGTCGCCGATGACGTCGATGCCGACGAACAGCAGGCCGCGGCGCTTAAGTTCCGGGCCGATGGCGGCGCAGATCTCGCGGTCGCGAGCGGATAGCTCGATGGGCTCCGGCGTGCCGCCCACCGCCATGTTGGAGCGGATCTGGCCCTTCTCGGGCACTCGGTTGATCGCCCCGACCGGCTCCCCATCGACCAGCAGGATGCGCTTGTCGCCCTTGGTCACCGAGGGCAGGAACTTCTGCACGATCACCGGCTCGCGGGCGAGCTCGGCGTGGATCTCCAGCAGGGAGTCGAAATTCGGGTCGTCGGCCAGGTGGCGGGTGACGCCGGAGCCGCCGCGGCCGTTCAGGGGCTTGAGCACCACGTCGCCATGGCGGGCGCGAAAGTCGCGGATCGCGGCGCGGTCCCAGCTGATCAGGGTCGGCGGCTGCAGGCCCGGGAAGCGGGTGACGAAGATCTTCTCCGGCGCGCTGCGCACCTCGGCGGGATTGTTGACCACCAGGGTCTTGGGATGGATCGCCTCCAGGAAGAAGGTGGCGTCGATGTAGTGCATGTCGAACGGCGGATCCTGCCGCATCAGCACGACGTCGAACTCGCTGAGCTCCACCCGACGCGGCTCGCCCAGGCGCGCATGGTCGCCCTGCACCCGCTGGACCGAGACGTCGCGACCGCGGGCGAAGACCCGGCCGTCCTCCATGGCCAGGGTCTCGGTCAGGTAGACGAACAGGCTATGGCCGCGCGCCTGGGCGGATTCCATCATCAGGAAGGTCGTGTCGGCCTCGATATTGATCCCCTCGATGGGATCCATCTGCACGGCGACCTTCAGCGGCATGCGCCCTCTCCCCCGACAGTCCAGCCTGAACCTCACGCCACATAGGGGGCGCGGCGCGGCAGCGCCAGCCTTCTAGCCCTCGTGTCGATAGACCAGCCAGCCGGGTGGCAGGGTGGCGGCCTTGACGCCCCTCAGCACCATCCGCGACCCGCGCAGCTCGATCACCGTGTCGGGCCCGACCTGATGCACGGCGTAGGGGGTGCCGGTCGGCAGGACGATGCGGTCGCCCTCGGCCGGCGTAAAATCGGTGATCAGGTCGAGATCGGCGCCCTCCGCCCCGTGGAACAGGTCGGCCCCGCGGCCGCCGGTCAGGGTGTCGTCGCCCCGGTCGCCCCATATCTCGTCGTCGCCATCGCCGCCGTCGATCACATCGTCGCCCCGGCCGCCACGTAGGAGATCGGCGCCCGCCAGACCGTGGAGGGTGTCATTGCCGCCGCGGCCGAAGATCGCGTCGTCGCCGGGCGTGCCGACCAGCAGGTCGGCGCCGCCGCCGCCGGTGATGATGTTCGCCGCCAGCCGCCGCGCCGGCTCGAACAGGCGGGCTGCCGGTCGGGGACCGCGCGCCGGCGGCGTGAAGGGCGCGGCCGCCGGCGATGGCCGGCCAGGATGGGCAATGGCCTCGTCGATACGCGCCAGGGCCGCAGCCGGGGCTGGCGGGCCGGTCTCCATGACGAAGGACAGGCCGCTCTCGACCACCTCCAGGATCACGGCGTCGGGCTTGAAGCGGGCGACCAGGTCCTCGCGCCAGGGGCCGTCCTGGTTGTGCGCCACGACGATCCGGCTGAAGTCGCTGTAGAGGTACGGCAACAGCGCGGTCGAGAAGGAGTCCATGGTCATCAGCAGCACCGGCTTGCCGGCCTGGCCGGTGTCGATGACCCGCGGCTTGCTCCAGTCGATCTGGTCGGTGAGGTAGGTGGTTCTGAGCGTCGCTTCGCGATCGGGGTCGCCGACCTCCGGGTGATCGATGGGCACGTAGCTGGCGATCCCCAGCATCAGGGCCAGGTTCCTGGGCGGCCCGTTGTGCTGAACGTAGGTGAAGCTTTCGAGGGGCCGCGGACCGCCGCCAACCCCCATGGCCTGCAGCCGGCGCATGACCGTGACATAGCCTTGATAGGCGCCCAGCCCCGTCCAATGGGTCTCGTTGACCGAGTAGACCTTCAGGCCGGCGTGCGCGGCGGCGGCCAGCTCCGGCGCCGGATAGACCAGGTCGCCGGCTTGCGCCTGCGCCGCGAGGTTGGTCAGGCGCGCAGCGGTGCGGTCGGGATCGAGGTGGAACCAGGTCGGCCCGTGCTCGGGATAGACGGCTTCCTTGTCGGGCGCGCAGACCACCAGATAGGCGATCCCCCGCTGGCGCAGCGCCTCGGTTCGGCCGGCCAGGCTGGCCAGCCACTGGCGGGCCGCGGGATCGGTGATCTTCGGCGCGCCCCGCGCCGCGCCCATGTGGGACCCGTTGTCGTAGAACAGCCAGCCGTCGGGACCGACGATCACCTGGCTCGAGCCGCTGACCCCCAGCCGGAGCCGCAGATAGTTGAGCGCGCCGATCATGCGGGACCGGGCCGGGAAGTTGTCGGCCACATAGCGGTCCATCGCCCGCGGGTAAGCCATCAGCGAGGCGAGATCGCGCGGTGGCGCCGGCAGCTCGGCCGGGACCCGGTTCTCCTCCAGGTCCGGCGCCGGGATGAAGCGCGGGGCGACGAAGGCGGCGGCCAGCACGGCGGCGCTGCCCATCATCAGCCGTTTCCAGTGGCCCGAGAGGTCGCGCGCCATCTCAGAACCGGAAATAGAGGAAGGGGTTGAGGCTCGACCCGGCCAGGTGGGCGAGGCTCAGAACCAGGCCCCCCAGCAGCAGCGGGTTGGAGAGCACGTGCACGCGGCGGGTGTCGAGCCGGGGCGCCAGCACCATCGAAGGCGAAAGCCGCGCGGCGCCGAGCCGGTCGAGCAGCCAGGGCAGGGTGGGCGCGGAGAACACCGCGCCCAGCGCGAGGGCCGCCAGGACCTCGTTGTTCAGGATCACCCACAGGTCGGGGCCGGGGCTGCGGAACCCCGCGGGGTCGAACATCGCGGCGTAGTAGCTGAGCGCCTGCGGCAGGTCCGGAGCGCGGAACAGCACCCAACCCAGGAGCACCACCAGGATCGCGTAGAGGTGTCTGAGCGGCCGCGGTCCCCGCTCCAGCAGCCGTCCCAGGCCGAACCGCTCCAGGAGCAGGAAGGAGCCGTGATAGAGCCCCCAGAGCACGAAGGTCCACGCCGCCCCGTGCCAGAGCCCGGTCAGGAAGAAGACGATCAGCAGGTTGCGCAGGGTCTTGAGCCGCCCCGCGCGGTTGCCGCCCAGCGGGATGTAGACGTAGTCGCGGAACCAGGACGACAGCGAGATATGCCAGCGCCGCCAGAACTCGGTCAGCGAGCGCGAGGCGTAGGGGTGGTCGAAGTTCTTCGGGTAGGTGAAGCCGAGCATGAAGGCCAGGCCGATGGCCATGTTCGAATAGCCGCAGAAGTCGAAGTAGATCTGCA
>JAQGIX010000236.1 GCA_028290925.1 Phenylobacterium sp.
AAGCAGGAAGCCGAAGAAGTGAAGAAGAAGCTCGAAGAAGCCGGCGCTTCCGTCACCATCAAGTAGTCCGACCAAGCTTCAACGATTCGAAGGGCCGGGAGCGATCCCGGCCCTTTTTCGTGGGCGAGGGTCGGCCTCCCGACCCAGATGAACGGCGGGTGAACCGTTTGGAACTTCCGGGATGGTCGGCTGGTTGGGGGGCTGCGCGACCAGCGTAAGACTATCGGAAGCTAGCAAGAGGCGGTGTAGGGTGCTCCACCCCGCGCCGCCTTACTTCGTTGTCCGCCGTGCTAGGCTGCGGCCGTGGGCGACTCCGTGATCATGCTGGACATGTTCCTGCGCGGGCTGGGCGCGAGCGCCATGCTGCTGCTGGGCGGCGTGGCGTTGCGCTCCGGCGCCTCGCGCGACCAGCGCATCGCCATCGTCCTGGCGAGCCTCAGCATCTCCGCCTGGCTGATCAGCGAGTCGGCCACGGCCTGGGACGCGTTCGGCCACCTGGCCATACTGTCGGCCCTGTCATGGCCGGTCGGCGCCCTTTTCTGGCTGTTCGTCCTCGCGGTCTTCGAGGACGTGCGGGTGACGCCGCTGACGCTGGCGCCGGTGGCGGCGCAGGTCGTGTTGGGCGCGGCGCGCGGCATGCTGCCGCCCGACCTCGGCGACGCCAGTTGGTGGCTGATGAACGGGATCAGCGGGGTGCTGGCCCTGCACGCCTGCGTCGTCGTGGCCCGCGGCTGGAGCGGCGATCTGGTCGAGGGCCGCCGGCGTCTTCGGGGCCTGCTGCTCGGTGTCTCGGCGGTGTTCAGCGTGTCGATGGTGTTCGCCGCCTTCGCCGCGCGTCTCGATCCCACCGGTCCCTGGTACGCCATGGGCGGCGGGCGGCCCTACGGCGGGGGCTTCATCTCCCTGGTCATGTTCGCCAGCGCCCTGATGTTCGTGCAGATGCGCCCCGCGGTCTTCGGCGCAGCGCGCCGCGCGGCCGGCGGCCCGGACCCTCGCGCCGAGGCCGCGGATCGGCAGATGCTGGGCAAGCTCAACGTCCTGATGGACGGGGAGGGCTGGCGGCGCGAAGGCCTGACCATCGGCCAGGTGGCCGCCGAGCTCGGCGAGCCGGAGCATCGGGTGCGGCGGTTGATCAACCAGCGGCTGGGCCATCGGAACTTCGCCGATTTCGTGAACAGCTACCGCATCGAGGCCGCCAGGCGCCGTCTGGCCGACCCCGCCCAGGCCCGCACCACGGTCGCCGCGATCGCCTTCGACCTCGGCTATGGATCGCTCGGACCCTTCAACCGCGCCTTCCGCGCCGCCACCGGATCGACGCCCACCGAGTGGCGCCGGGCGGCGCTGGCGGCCTCGCCGGATTTGCAAGAAGCCGTCTGATTCCAGAATCGGCGAGGTTCTTCCGGCCCCGGCAAGACCGCGCCCCTCGCCTGAGGCCTCCTCCATCGAACTTCGAATGGAGGCTATCGCTCATGCACACCTTCCTGGCCGACGTCGGCCATCTCTGGCTCGGCAACCTGACCAGTGACCTTCGCCGCTACGTGATCTTCGCCGTGGCGGTCTGGCTCACGCTGTGGGTGGCCCTGGCCGCGATCCTGCGCGGCCGCAAGATCCGCGAGGCGGTCCCGGCGCGCCGCCAGCTGATCACCGAATTCCTGGTCTCGGTGCGCTCGATCGCGGTCTTCTCGACGGTGGGCGTCGGCGTGACCTTCCTGGCGCGCGCCGGCTTCTATCCGCTGGCGCGGCTGGCCGAGCAGTGGGGTCCCTTGTGGTTCGGCTTCAGCCTGGTGGCGATCATCGTCGCCCACGACGCCTATTTCTACTGGACCCACCGGCTGATGCACGACCCGCGGCTGTTCCGGCGGGTCCATCTGCGCCACCACAGGTCGAACAATCCCTCGCCGTTCACCGCCTACAGCTTCGACCTGGGCGAGGCGGGGCTGATGGTCGCGTTCACGGCGCTCTGGCCGCTGGTCTTCCCGACGCCCTGGGCGGTGACCACGCTGTTCGTGATCCACCAGATCTTCCGCAACACCCTGCTGCACTGCGGCTACGAGCTGATGCCGATGCGCAAGGACGGGCGCCCCTGGCTGGATTTCCTGACCACCACCACCCACCACGACCTGCACCACGCCCAGGCGGGCTACAACTACGCGGCCTGGTTCACCTGGTGGGACCGCTGGATGGGCACCGAGCACCCCGAGTACCTGGCCCGCTACGCCGAGGCGGCCGGGCGGCCCTACGTGACCCTGGCGCGGCCGCGGGTCGTCGTCTAAACCACGGCCAGGCTCGGCGGCGGACGCGAGGCGGCCCGGAAGTTCCCCAAGCCGCCTCATTTTTCTTGTGGAGGGGGCTTCCCTCGGCGCACGAAAAGTCCTATCTCCGCTCCTTCGCGAAATCTCCGATTCACGCACCGCCTTCGCGCGTGTTGCTCCGAGGCATGGTCAGCCGCCCTCCGACCATGCGAGGGAGCGCCCCCGACGTCACCAGGGGGCTCATCCAGCGTCCGGCTCCGCCCCAGGGCGGAGATCCGAGGGTGGACGCAGGAATCTAGCTGACGCCGGGAGTCTCTCTCCCGCCGCGTTCCAAGGGACACAAATGGCGCAATCCTTCACCGGCAAGAAGCGGATCCGGAAGTCGTTCGGCCGCATCCCAGAAGCCGTGGCTATGCCGAACCTGATCGAGGTTCAGCGCTCCTCATACGAGCAGTTCCTGCAGCGCGAGACCCGGCCCATCGACCGCCGCGAGGAAGGCCTGCAGGCGGTCTTCGCCTCCGTCTTCCCGATCAAGGACTTCAACGAGCGCGCTGTCCTTGAGTACGTCTCCTACGAATTCGAGGAACCGAAGTACGACGTCGAGGAATGCGTCCAGCGCGACATGACCTACGCCGCGCCGCTGAAGGTCAAGCTGCGCCTGATCGTGTTCGAGACCGACGAGGAGACCGGCGCCCGCTCCGTCAAGGACATCAAGGAGCAGGACGTCTACATGGGCGACATCCCGCTCATGACGGAGAAGGGCACCTTCATCGTCAACGGCACCCAGCGGGTCATCGTCTCCCAGATGCACCGTTCGCCGGGCGTGTTCTTCGACCACGACAAGGGCAAGACCCACGCCTCGGGCAAGCTGCTGTTCGCGGCCCGCGTGATCCCCTACCGCGGCTCCTGGCTCGACTTCGAGTTCGACGCCAAGGACATCCTGTTCGTCCGCATCGACCGCCGCCGTAAGCTGCCGGCCAGCACCTTCCTGATGGCGCTGGGCATGGATGGCGAGGAGATCCTCTCCACCTTCTACGACACCGTCACCTACGCGAAGCGGCCCGAGAAGAAGGGCAAGCCGGGCGGCTGGACCACCGCCTACAAGCCCGAGCGCTGGCGCGGCGCGAAGCCCGACTTCGCCCTGATCGACGCCGACACCGGCGAGGAGATCGCCCCGGCCGGCCAGAAGATCTCGGCGCGCAACGCCAAGAAGTTCGCCGACACCGGCCTGAAGACCCTGCTGCTGCCGCCCGAGGCGCTGGCCGGCAAGTACCTGGCCCGCGACCTGGTCAACATGGAGACCGGCGAGATCTACGCCGAGGCCGGCGACGAGCTGGACGCCGAGCTGCTGGCGGCGCTGGAAGAGCAGGGCTTCTCGAGCCTCGACGTCCTCGACGTCGACGAGATCACCATGGGCGCCTACATGCGCAACACCTTGCGCGTGGACAAGAACTCCGCCCGCGAGGACGCGCTGTTCGACATCTACCGGGTCATGCGTCCCGGCGAGCCGCCGACGGTGGAAGCCGCCGAGGCGATGTTCAAGTCGCTGTTCTTCGACTCCGAGCGCTACGACCTGTCCTCGGTCGGCCGCGTGAAGATGAACATGCGCCTGGAGCTCGACTGCCCGGACGATGTGCGGATCCTGCGCAAGGAAGACGTGATCGCCGTGCTCAGCACCCTCCTGGGCCTGCGCGACGGCCGCGGCGAGATCGACGACATCGACAACCTCGGCAACCGCCGGGTCCGTTCGGTGGGCGAGTTGCTGGAGAACCAGTACCGCGTCGGCCTGCTGCGCATGGAGCGGGCGATCAAGGAACGCATGTCCTCGGTCGATATCGACACGGTCATGCCGCACGACCTGATCAACGCCAAGCCGGCGGCGGCGGCGGTGCGGGAGTTCTTCGGCTCCTCGCAGCTCTCGCAGTTCATGGACCAGACCAATCCGCTGTCGGAGATCACCCACAAGCGGCGCCTGTCGGCGCTCGGCCCGGGCGGTCTGACCCGCGAGCGCGCCGGCTTCGAAGTCCGCGACGTGCACCCGACCCACTACGGCCGGATCTGCCCGATCGAGACGCCGGAAGGCCCGAACATCGGCCTGATCAACTCGCTCGCCACCCACGCGGTGGTGAACAAGTACGGCTTCATCGAGAGCCCCTACCGGCGGATCAAGGACGGCAAGACCACCGACGAGGTCGTCTACATGTCGGCCATGGAGGAGGCCAAGCACTCCATCGCCCAGGCCAACATCAAGATCGAGAACGGCTCGATCGTCGACGATCTGGTGCCCGGCCGGGTCAACGGCGAGCCCACCCTGATCCTGCGCGACCAGGTGGACCTGATGGACGTCAGCCCCAAGCAGGTCGTCTCCGTCGCCGCCTCGCTGATCCCGTTCCTGGAGAACGACGACGCGAACCGCGCCCTGATGGGCTCCAACATGCAGAAGCAGGCCGTGCCGCTCATCCAGACGGATGCGCCGCTGGTCGGCACCGGCATGGAGAGCGTGGTGGCCATCGATTCCGGCGCCGTCGTGGTGGCCCGCCGCCCCGGCGTGGTCGAGCAGATCGACGGCACCCGCATCGTGGTCCGCGCCACCGAAGAGACCGACCCGACCAAGCCCGGCGTCGACATCTACCGGCTGCAGAAGTTCCAGCGCTCCAACACCTCGACCTGCATCAACCAGCGCCCGCTGGTGCGGGTGGGCGACCGCGTGGCGGCCGGCGACGTGATCGCCGACGGCCCGTCCACGGAGCTGGGCGAACTGGCCCTGGGCCGCAACGTGCTCGTCGCGTTCATGCCCTGGAATGGCTACAACTTCGAAGACTCGATCCTGATCTCCGAGCGGATCGTGCGCGATGACGTCTTCACCTCGATCCACATCGAGGAATTCGAGGTCATGGCCCGCGACACCAAGCTGGGTCCGGAAGAGATCACCCGCGACATCCCCAACGTCGGCGAGGAAGCCCTGCGCAACCTCGACGAGGCGGGCATCGTGGCGATCGGCGCCGAGGTCCAGCCGGGCGACATCCTGGTCGGCAAGGTCACGCCCAAGGGCGAAAGCCCGATGACCCCGGAAGAGAAGCTGCTGCGGGCAATCTTCGGCGAGAAGGCTTCCGACGTGCGCGACACCTCGCTGCGGCTGCCGCCGGGGGTGGCCGGCACCATCGTCTAGGTCCGGGTGTTCAAGCGCCACGGCGTCGACAAGTACGAGCGGGCGCTGGCCATCGAACGGTCCGTGATCGACCGCCTGGGCAAGGACCGCGACGACGAGTTCGCGATCCTGAACCGCAACATGCAGGGCCGTCTTCGCCAGCTGCTGGTGGGCAAGAACGCCGTCTCCGGTCCGAAGGGCCTGGGCCGCGGCGCGATCAGCGCCGACAAGCTGGAAGAGGTCGCGCCCGGCCTGTGGTGGCAGATCGCCCTCGACGACGAGAAGGCCATGGGCGAGCTGGAGGCCCTGCGCCGCCAGTTCAACGAGGCCCGCAAGCGTCTCGACCGCCGCTTCGAGGACAAGGTCGACAAGCTGCAGCGCGGCGACGAGTTGCCGCCCGGCGTGATGAAGATGGTCAAGGTGTTCGTGGCGGTGAAGCGCAAGCTGCAGCCGGGCGACAAGATGGCCGGCCGCCACGGCAACAAGGGGGTCATCTCCAAGATCCTGCCGATCGAGGACATGCCCTACCTGGAGGACGGCACCGGCGTCGACATCGTGCTCAACCCGCTGGGCGTGCCCAGCCGGATGAACGTCGGCCAGATCTTCGAGACCCACCTCGGCTGGGCCGCCGCCGGCCTCGGCCGGCAGGTCGCGGCCCTGCTGGAAGCCTGGCAGAACGGCGGGCAGCGCAAGGCGCTGGTCGACTATCTGCGCGGCACGTACGGCAAGGACGAGGAACTGCCGGACACCGACGAGGAGCTGGTCGAGCTCGCCCGGAACCTGTCGAAGGGCATCCCCTTCGCCACGCCGGTGTTCGACGGCGCCCACATCGACGACATCGAGAACCTGCTGGAGAAGGCGGGCCTCGACCGGTCCGGCCAGTCGTACCTCTACGACGGCCAGAGCGGGGAGCGGTTCAAGCGCCCCGTCACCGTCGGCTTCATCTACATGCTGAAGCTGCACCACCTGGTGGACGACAAGATCCACGCCCGCTCGATCGGCCCCTACAGCCTGGTCACCCAGCAGCCGCTGGGCGGCAAGGCGCAGTTCGGCG
>JAQGIX010000249.1 GCA_028290925.1 Phenylobacterium sp.
CGGCGGGCTCGACCCGCATGTCGCCGCCGGCGCTGGCCGCCTTGATGGCCTCGCGGAACTTGGCCTCGGCCTCGCGGCTGATCTCGAACTTGGTCTCGCGGTCGAAGATGCGGATCTCGCCGATGTCCTTCTTGGTCACATGGCCCACCCGGCAGATCAGCGGGACCAGCCATTTGGGGTCGGCGTTGTTGGTCCGTCCGACCGCCAGCCGGAACCAAGCTCCGCCGTCCACGGCATGCTCATCGGAGGTGCGACGCTCCGGCCGCGGCGGCCGCGGCGGCCGCGGGGTGTCCGGGCCACGGTCGCGGACGTCGTCGAACACTTCCTCCGGCTCAGGCAGCCGGGCGCGGTGCATGCGGATCAGCGCCGCGGCCACCGCCTCGGGACTGCGGTCGGCCAGGATGCGCTGCGCCAGCGCCAGGTCCTCGGGGCTCGCCGGCTCGTTGAGGATCGGATCCTCCAGCAGGCGCACCTGGTCCTTGGCGCGGATCTCCTCGGCCGAGGGCGGGCCGGACCATTCCGCCTCGATGCTGGCCGACTCCAGCAGCCGCTCGGCGATCCGCCGCTTGTTGTAGGGCACCAGCAGCACCGAGGTGCCCTTGCGCCCGGCCCGGCCGGTGCGGCCGCTGCGGTGAAGGAGCCCCGCCTTGTTCACCGGCAGGTCGGCGTGGATCACCAGGCCGAGGTCCGGCAGGTCCAGGCCGCGCGCCGCCACGTCTGTGGCCACGCAGGCCCGGGCGTGGCCGTCGCGCAGCGCCTGCAGGGCGTCGCTGCGTTCCTTCTGAGACAGCTCGCCGGACAGCGCCACCGCCGCGAAGCCCCGCTCGCGCAGGGCGCCGTAGAGGTGCCGCACCCGCTCGCGGGTGGCGCAGAACACCAGCGCGCCAGGGGATTCGAAGTAGCGCAGCACATTGACCACCGCGTTCTCGACCTCGCCGGGCGCCACGCGGACCGCGCGGTACTCGATGTCGCCGTGCGCCTCGTCGCGCCGCGTGGTGTCGATCCGCACCGCGTCGCGCTGGTAGCGCCGCGCCAGGGCGGCGATCTCCTTGGCGATGGTGGCGGAGAACAGCAGCGTCCGGCGCTCGACCGGCGTGGAGTCGAGGATCTCCTCCAGGTCCTCACGGAAGCCCAGGTCGAGCATCTCGTCGGCCTCGTCGAGCACCACGACCTTGAGCGCCGAGAGGTCCAGGTTGCCCCGCTCCAGGTGGTCGCGCAGCCGCCCCGGCGTGCCGACCACCAGATGGGTCCCGGCCGCCAGCGCCCGCTGCTCGCGCCGCGCGTCCATGCCGCCGACGCAGGTCTCCACCCGCGCCCCGGTGTCGGCATAGAGCCAGGCGAGCTCGCGGCTGACCTGGATGGCGAGCTCGCGGGTGGGTGCGATCACCAGGCCCAGCGGCGCCGCGGCCCGGCCGAACCGTTCGGCGCCGGCCAGCAGCGGCCCGGCCGCCGCCAGCCCGAAGGCCACCGTCTTGCCGGAGCCGGTCTGGGCGGAGACCAGCAGATCGTGGTCGGCGGGGGCCGCCAGCACGGCGGCCTGCACCGGCGTCGGCTCGCGGTAGCCCTGCGCCTGGAGCGCGCGGGCCAGCGCCGGATGGGTGATGGGGAACGGCATGGGAAGTCCTTGGCCCGTCTCACCGGAACGCGGACGGAGGCGCGTTGGACCGGAGAGCGCCGCAGAAAGCAAGCCCCCCGGAAGGCGGGCGGTCAGCGCGCGACGCTGGCCCGCGCCCGCTGAAGGTTGGCGCGGCGGGTCGGGGCCGCATCGTCGTCGGGCTCGGCCAGCGCCGCCAGCACGGCGGCGCGGACGGTGTTGCGGCGGCGGGTGTCGGTGAGCTTCTGGCCCTTGGCGTCGACCACATAGAAGGCGTCGACCGCGCGCTCGCCATAGCCGTCGATGTGCGCCGAGACGATGGACAGGCCGGCGTCGGCCAGGGTGCGGGCGAGCGCGGCCAGCAGGCCCGGGCGGTCGCGGCCCGAGGCCTCGACCACCGTGGCGGTCTCCGAGGCGTCGTTGTCGAAGGTCACCGAGGGCGTGATGTCGAAGGCGGCGCTGCGGCCGAGGTCGGCGGCGCGGCGCGGCTCACGCGGCACGGGCTCGCCGCGGGCGGCGGCCTCCAGGGCGTGGATCAGCCGGTCGAGGGCGCGGGCGTCCTGCGCCCCATAGGGCTCGCCGGTGACGTCCTGGACGTTGAACACGTCCAGCGCCTGGCCGGTGCGCGAGGTGAACACCCGCGCGCCCACCACATTGCCGCCGCAGCCGGTGATGGCGGCGGCCAGGTCGACGAACAGCCGCGGCCGGTCGGCGGCGGCGACGGACACCTCGGCGGCGGTGCGATCGGCGCGCACCCGGCCCTCGGCGGCGGCCCCGGACCGCTCCAGCGCCGTCGCCGCCAGGTGGGCGTGGGCCAGCACCTCGTCGGCCGAGAAGGCGGTGAAGTAGGCGTCCTCCATGGCGTCGGCCCAGGCCTCGGCGGCCGGCTCGGTCTGGGCGAGCGCCACGCGGGCGTCGTAGGCGGCGTTCTCCAGGTATCGGCGCAGCGCCGCGGCCGCGGCCTCGGAGCCTCGCCCGCCGCGGAACACCGCCTCGGTGGCGCGGTAGAGCTCGCGCATCAGCTGGCCCTTCCAGCCGTTCCAGACGCCCGGCCCGACGGCGCGGATGTCGGCGACGGTGAGCACCAGCAGCAGGCGCAGCCGCTCCGGCGTCTCCACGATGCGGGCGAAGTCGCCGACGGTGCGCGGATCGGAGACGTCGCGCTTCTGGGCGAAGTCGCTCATCAC
>JAQGIX010000300.1 GCA_028290925.1 Phenylobacterium sp.
ACGACATCGCCACCAAGGCCGCCCACCTGCACGGCGCGCTGGGGGTCTCCAACGAGATGCCGTTCATGCACATGGTGACCTCGAGCCTGGTCATGGGCATCGCCGACGGGCCCACCGAGGTGCACAAGGTGACGGTCGCCAAGCAGGTGCTGAAGGACTACCGGCCCGACAACGACCTGTTCCCCGCCTACCACATCCCCAAGCTGCGCGAGGAAGCCGAGAAGCGCTACGCCAAGGAGCTCGGCGAGCTGAAGGCCGCCTACGCGGCGCGCAAGAAGGCGGCGGAGCCGGCGACGGAGAGCGTATGAGCGAGGATAGGGTGAGGGGTGGCGCGGCGCACGCCGCGGGCCTAGAGGTCCAGCCATGATCAGCTCAGCCGAAGGTGGGTCATGGCTGCGATGACGGGGTTGTCGCGATCTTCCGGCCTCCCCTCACCCTGCCCTCTCCCCGCCTCGCGGGGAGAGGAGGTCCAGGCATGAGCGCAAGGCCGCTGATCGTCGGCCTCGGCGGCACGGTCCGCGCGGGGTCCTCCACCGAGCGGGCGCTGGTCTGCGCGCTCCGGACGGCGGAGGCGGCGGGCGCCGAGACCTGGCTGTTCGGTGGAGCCTTCCTGGCCACCCTGCCGATCTTCGACCCGCGGCCCGGCGGGGCGACGGCCGAACAGACCGAGCTCGCCGACGCCATGCGGGCGGCCGACGGGGTGATCATCGCCACGCCCGGCTACCACGGCTCGATCTCGGGCGTGATCAAGAACGCGCTGGACACCCTGGAGCTGACCCGCGAGGACGCCCGCCCCTCCCTGCAAGGCAAGCCGGGGGGCACGATCATCACCGCCGACGGCTGGCAGGCGGCGGGCGCCACCTTGATGGCGCTGCGGTCGATCATACATGCGCTGCGGGGCTGGCCGACGCCGTTCGGGGCGGCGCTCAACGCCGGCGCCGGCCTGTTCGACGAGGCGGGCGAGTGCCGGGAGGCCAAGGACGCCTGGCAGCTGACCACCGTCGCCGACCAGGTGATGGAGTTCGCCAATATGCGAGCGAAGCCGTGAGATCCTGGCGATGAAGCGCCCCTACCTCGTCCCGCCGCCCGGATCGCCGCGAGGCGACAGGAGCCCGGCTGAGGACAGCGTCACCGCGGCGATCTCTCCGATCGAGGACATCCTCGAGGATGCCCGCAACGGACGGCCCTACATCCTGGTGGACGCCGAGGACCGGGAGAACGAGGGCGACGTGATCATCCCGGCGCAGTTCGCCACGCCGGAACAGATCAACTTCATGGCCAAGCACGCCCGCGGCCTGATCTGCCTGTCGATCCCGGCCGAGCGGGCGCGGGCGCTGCGCCTGCCGCCCATGGCCAGCGACAACCAGTCGGGCCACGGCACCGCCTTCACGGTCTCCATCGAGGCCCGCGAGGGGGTGACGACCGGCATCTCCGCCCACGACCGGGCCCACACCATCGCCGTCGCCATCGACCCGACCAAGGGCCCCGACGACATCGTCTCGCCGGGCCACGTCTTCCCGCTCGTCGCCAAGGCGGGCGGCGTGCTGGTCCGCGCCGGCCACACCGAGGCGGCGGTGGACATCTCCCGCATGGCGGGGCTGTCGCCGGCCGGGGTGATCTGCGAGATCATGAAGGACGACGGGTCCATGGCGCGGCTGCCCGACCTGGTGGCCTTCGCCCAGCTGCACGGCCTGAAGATCGGCACGATCGCCGACCTCATCGCCTATCGACGGCGCACCGAGCGGCAGGTGGCCCGGGTGCTGGAGCGGCCGTTCGACTCGGCGTTCGGCGGGCGCTTCCGGATGACCGTCTACCGCAACATCCTGGACGAGACCGAGCACGTGGTCCTGGCCCGCGGCAAGATCGATCCGGAGAAGCCGACGCTGGTCCGCATGCACCGCGTCGACCTGGCCGCCGACATGCTGGGCCAGGCGGACGCGCGGCGGGACTATGTGGCCAAGGCCCTGCAGGCGATCGCCGACCACGACGGGGCCGGCGTGGCGGTGTTCATCCGCGACCCCAACCCGCACTGGCTCTCCGAGCGCTATGGCCGGCCCGACGCCAGCCAGGGCGACAACATCCTGCGCGACTATGGCATCGGGGCGCAGATCCTGCTCGATCTCGGCGTCCGCGACATGGTGCTGCTGACCTCGTCGCAGACCGTGCTGCCGGGCTCGGCCGGCTACGGCCTGAAGATCCTGGGGCGCCGGCCGCTGGACTGAACGCGGGGCCTGCGCGTTGCGGCGGCATGACCGAGCTTCGCATCGGCTGTTCCGGCTGGACCTACAAGGACTGGAAGGGGCCGTTCTATCCGCCGGAGGTGAAGGACCGCGAGCGGCTGGAATACTACGCCACGCGCTTCGACACCGCCGAGATCAACGCCAGTTTCTACCGCCTGCCGTCGGAGGCCACGGTGGCGGGCTGGGCGCGGCGGGCCCCTGAGGGCTTCACCTTCGCCTGGAAGGCCAGCCGCTACATCACCCACAACAAGAAGCTGAACGACTGCCAGGACAGCGTCGCCCTGGTGTTCGGCCGGATGGCGCCGCTGGGCGAGCACTACGGGCCGGTGCTGATCCAGCTGCCGCCGCAGCTGCGCCGCAACGACCGGCGGCTGGCCGACTTCCTGAAGCTGCTGCCCAAGGGCCGCCACACCGTCGAGTTCCGGCACGAGAGCTGGTACGCGGCCGAGGTGTTCGCCATCCTGGCCGACTTCGACGCGGCGCTGTGTATCTCCGACCACCATTCGGCGCCGGCGCCCTGGGAGGTGACGGCCTCGTGGGTCTATGTCCGCGGCCACGGGCCCGGCGGGCGCTACCACGGCCGCTATCCGCAGGCGGAGCTGGCGGCCTGGGCGGGGCGCATCGCCGGCTGGCGGGGAGAGGGCCGCGCCGTCTACGCCTACTTCGACAACGACGTGAAAAGCGCCGCGCCGTTCGACGCCGAGCGCCT
The DNA here is from genome assembly GCA_028290925.1 of Phenylobacterium sp. GTDB lineage: Bacteria > Pseudomonadota > Alphaproteobacteria > Caulobacterales > Caulobacteraceae > Phenylobacterium. Next base: position 2,950 of record JAQGIX010000300.1, read on the forward strand.
GCTGGACCTCACCGGGACCAGGCCTTACAGCCCAGCCACCACGGCCTAGCTCGGGCGGCCTGCGGCGCCGTTTCCGGCCGCTGCGTATATGCGCCGCACACGCTGTCGTTGCGTAACTCTCGATTTTCGCTTAAGAATTTTTGAGGGACGGGTACGCTAGAGCTGGACAGCATGAGCCCCGACTCCCTTTCCCCGATGGTTTTTGAAGGCGACGCCGCGTCGCCACCGCCGGTCGGCGGCTTCGATCCCTATCCGCAGGCGCCGGCCGTGGCGCAGCAGGCGATCTATGCGACCGATCCAAGCGGGCCGCAGTACTATCTGAACGCCGACGCGCGGGCCGGGCCCTCCCCCAACAGCAAGCCCAGCTACACCATCGACCAGGCGGCCAACCAGATCATCCGCGGCCAGCCGGGGTGGTCTAACGCGTTGGGCCAGCCCGCCACCGTGACCTACGCCTACCGGGCCAGCCCGCCGGGGGTGATGCCGGACGATTCCGGCGGGTTCCAGCAGTTCACCACCGCCCAGATCGACCAGGCGGAACTGGCGCTGAAGGCCTGGAGCGACGTGGCCAATATCCATTTCGTGCGGGTGGGCGTCGGCGACACCGGTCCGGGCGCCTATTCCGACAACGCCACGATCCTGTTCGGCGACTACACCACCGGCGTGGCCGGCGCCTCGGCCTTCACCTACTTCCCCGGCTCGACCAATGCGAGTTCGGCGGCCGGCGACGTCTGGGTCAATTCGACCTTCAGCTACAACGCCGCTCCGGCGGTCGGGAACTATGGCGGCCAGGTGCTGGTGCACGAGCTCGGCCACGCCATCGGCCTGGATCACCCTTCGGACTACAACGCCTCCGCCGGGACCACCGTGACCTATGCCGCGGACGCCAGCTATTACGAGGACAGCCGCCAGTACACGGTGATGAGCTACTTCAGCGAGGTGACCACCGGCGGCGCGTTCAGCGGCACCTATTCGGCCGCACCGCTGCTCGACGACATCGCCGCCGCCCAGCTGGAGTACGGGGCCAACATGTCGACCCGCACGGGCGACACGGTCTACGGCTTCAACTCCAACGCCAATGAGCCGTGGTTCATCGCGGGCGGGCCGCAGGCCAAGCTGCTGTTCGCGGTGTGGGACGCCGGCGGCCACGACACCTTCGACTTCTCGCAATACGCTCAGAACCAGCTGATCGACCTGCGCGCCGGCTTCTTCTCCAATGTCGGCGGCCTGACCGGCAACGTCGCCATCGCCCAGGGCGTCACCATCGAGAGCGCCATCGGCGGATCGGGCGCGGACCTGATCCACGGCAACGACGCCGGCGACCAGATCTACGGCCACGCCGGGAACGACACCATCGTCGGCGGCGCCGGGACCAACTATCTGCGCGGCGAGGACGGCGCCGACTCGATCCAGGGCGGCGCCGGGTTCAACGACATCAACGGCAACCTGGGCGACGACACCATCACCGGAACGTCGAACAACGTCGGCGACTGGCTGGTGGGCGGCCAGGGCAATGACTCGATCACCGGCCACGGAACCGGCAACATCCTCTACGGCAACCTCGGCGACGACACGATCGTGGGCGGCGCCGGCGGCGAGATCATCCGCGGCGGCCAGGGCGACGACATGATCACCGTGGGGTCGGGCGCGGAGTGGGTGTCGGGCGACCGCGGCAATGACACCATCCAGGGCGGCGCCGGCGCGGACACCTTCCACACCTTCGGCGACGCCGGCGTCGACCGGGTGCTCGGCTTCAGCGAGGCCAAGGGCGACCATGTCCAGCTCGATGCGGGCACGATCTACGCGCTCAGCCAGGTGGGCTCCGATACGGTGATCAGCATGACCGGCGGGGGGCAGATGACGCTGGTGGGCGTGCAGCTGAATTCGCTGCATCCGGGGTGGATCTTCGGCGCCTAGGACGGCGGCGGCGACGACAATCCGAGTTTCCTCCGACGCCGATCGGGCCTATATGACGAGCACACCCGCCCGGCCGAAAGGCCGGGCGCCTTTGTTTCCGAAACCCGCAAAACCGACGAACCGAGACCTGGCCATGACCGACATCCTGATGCCGAAGGCGACCGCCGTCTGGCTGGTGGACAACACCTCCCTGACCTTCGACCAGATCGCCGACTTCTGCGGCCTGCACCCGCTGGAGGTGAAGGGCATCGCCGACGGCGAAGTGGCGCGCGACATCCGCGGCGCCGACCCGATCGCCAACGGCCAGCTGTCCCGCGAGGAGCTCGACCGCGCCGAGAAGGACGCGAGCTACCGGATGAAGGCCCAGAAGAGCCGGCACGCCGAGTACCTGAAGCCGCAGAAGAAGGGGCCGAAGTACACGCCCGTGTCGCGCCGCCAGGACCGGCCGGACGCCATCGCCTGGTTCCTGCGCAACCACCCGGAAGTGGCCGACAGCCAGATCGCCCGCATCCTCGGCACCACCAAGGCGACCATCGATTCCGTGCGCAACCGCACGCACTGGAACTCGCCCAACATCAAGCCGGTGGACCCGGTGACGCTGGGCCTGGTGCAGCAGCTGGAGCTGGACGACGTGGTCCGCAAGGCCGCCGACAAGCGGGCCCGCGACGACGCGCGCAAGGGAATCAAGCCCGAGGGCCCGACCCTGCGGCCCGCCTCCGAGACGGGCGTCCTGAAAGAGGAGCCCGAGCTCGAGGACGAGGCGGAGACGGTGGAGGACTAGGCTGGATATCCCTCCCAAGTCGGGAGGGACTTCTCAGTCCTAGTGAAGGGCGGCCCGGAGGTTTTCGAGCTCGTCCTTCAGTTTGAGCTTCTGTCGCTTGAGTTCCTGAAGCTTGAGGTCGTCGGCTGAGGGCCTTCGCAGTTCGTCCTGAATGGCTTTTTCGAGGGACTGGTGGCGAACTCCGAGTTCGCGGAGCCTGGCTTCCACGGCCATGTCTTAGCGCCTCCTTAGCTGTTGGGCAGCGGTTGAGTGAACACCCGCTGCGCTTGGCTGTCAGATCACATATGTTTGCAGCCGGCGCGGCAGACCGGCGCCGGCATTGGCGCGTTTAGGACCTCCGCATGGCTAAACCTGAGCGGCCCAGGCTGGTGGTGGGCGTCTCCGGCGCTTCGGGGATTGTCTACGGCCTGCGGGCGCTGGACGCCGCCCGCGAGCTGGGCGTGGAGACCCACCTGGTGATGAGCCGGGCCGCGGCGCTGACCCTGGCCCAGGAGACCGCCCTGACCATGGCGCAGGCGCAGGGCCGCGCCGAGGTGGTCTATCGGCCGGGCGACGTGGGCGCGGCGATCGCCTCCGGCTCGTTCCGCACGCTGGGCATGATCGTGGCGCCCTGCTCGGTCAAGACCATGAGCGAGATCGCCACCGGGGTGACCGCCTCGCTGCTCACCCGCGCCGCCGACGTCACCCTGAAGGAGCGCCGCCCGCTGGTGCTGATGGTCCGCGAGAGCCCGCTGCACCTGGGCCACCTGCGCACCATGGCCAAGCTCGCCCAGATGGGCGCGGTGATCGCCCCGCCGATGCCGGCCTTCTACGCCAAGCCGACCAGCCTCGAGGAGATGGTCGACCAGTCGGTGGGCCGGGCGCTCGATCTGTTCGGCCTCGCCTGGCGGCCGGTGAAGCGCTGGGGCGAGGACATAGGTCCGCTGGGAGGCCCTCCGGAGGAGCCTATGGGCGACTCCTCGAAGGTGGAGGCCTGATGGCGATCTGGGAGTGGACGCTGGAGGCCTATGGTCGGCCGGGCGTGGCCGACGCCTGCCTGCGGCTGCAGGACGACTTCGGCCAGAACACCGACTTGCTGCTCTGGGCCGTCTGGGCCGAGATCAAGGACCCGGCGCTGCTGGATCGCGCCGCTGCGGCCGCCCGGGCCTGGGACCAGGTCGCGCTCATGCCGCTGCGCGAAGTGCGCCGAGCCCTGAAGCCGCCGGCGCCGCCGGTGGCCGACGCGGCCCGCGAAGACCTCAGGCGCGACGTCAAGGCCGCCGAGCTGCGGGCCGAGCGCGTGCTGCTGGAGACCCTGGCGGACCTGGCCGGCGAGGCGCGGGGCGGGGCGCATGCGCTTGAAGCGCTGAAGGCCGCATCCGCGGCGTGGAAACCCGCCGCGCCGGACGCCGAGCTGGCTGCGCTCGCCGCGGCCTTGGGCTAGGCTGGACCGTCGATGATCGATCCCGCCGCCATGTCCGAAGAGGCGCTCCGGGCCAGGCTCCTGGAGCTTCGGCAGGACCACGCCGACCTGGACGCAGCCATCCAGGCGGTGGCGCTCTCGCCCCTGCCCGACATGATGCTGATCGGCCGCCTGAAGCGGAAGAAGCTGGCGCTGAAGGACGAGATCGTGCGCATCGAGGACGAGCTGACGCCGGATATTCTGGCCTGACGTCCTTTCTCTACGCGCAGCCGGACGCAAAAGCGGTTCCCACTTTTGCTGGCTGTCGCTCGGCTCCACGCGCAGCCGGCCGCAAAAGTCGTTCCCACCTTTGCGGGCCGTCGCTCGGCTAACCCACGCCGCGCAGGCGCTTGGCGGCGAACATCGCGGCGTCGGCTTCGGCGACCAGCGCTTCCGGCTCCAGGTCGGGCGAGATCTGACGCACGCCGTAGGAGATGTGCAGCGGCGCGGACCAGTCGCCGAACTTGATCGGCTCGCGCTCGACGGCCTGGGCCAGCGCCTGGGCCTTGGCCTCGGCGACCGCCTGGTCGGCCTGCACCAGGATCACCGCGAACTCGTCGCCGCCCATGCGGCCAACCAGGTCCGACTCGCGGACGTTGGCCAGCAGGCGCTCGGCCACCGCGCGCAGGGCCGCATCGCCCGCCGCGTGGCCGTAGCGGTCGTTGACCGACTTGAAGCCGTCGAGGTCGAAATAGACCAGGCTGGCCGGCGCGCCATAGCGCTGAGAGAAGGTGCGGATGCGGCCGACCTCGCGCAGGAAGGCGCGGCGGTTGAGCAGCGGGGTCAGGGCGTCGCGGTCGGCCAGGCCCTCGGTCTCGGTGAGCTTGCCCTTCAGCCGCCCCACCTCGCCGCGCAGGTCGTCGATCTCGGTGAGCAGGGTGGCGAGCGCCGCCTGGACGGCCGGCGTCAGGTCCCGGTCGGTGAGCCCCAGGAAGGCCGCGGTGTCCGCGGGCGGGGCCGAAGCCACCTGGGCGCCGGCCTGCGCCAGCGCGCGCCGGCGGATGGCCGAGAAGGGTTCATTGCGCGCGCCGGAGATCTTCATGGCGGTGGAGAGCCTCTAAAATCCTGGAGAATCAACGACGCGGAACCGGCACGCGCGAATCCTAACCCTGCCCGGTTGCTCGCGCAAAGCGCCCGCCTATACTCCGCGCCTTTTCCGGCCGAGCCTGACCGAAGAACGGTCAGGCTCGATCATCGTTGGAGTTTCGAGCATGATCCGGTCAGGTGGCCTCACCTGACCGGATCATGCTCGGGGGCGTAGGAATCAGAGCATCGACATGAGCGCCACAGCGCCCGTCGCCATCATCATGGGCAGCCGTTCCGACTGGCCGGTGCTCAAACGGGCGGCCGCGATGCTGGACGAGCTGGGCGTGGCCTATGAGGCCAAGGTGGTTTCCGCCCACCGCACGCCGCAGCGGATGTACGAATTCGCCAGGGGCGCCAAGGCGGCCGGCTACCAGGTGATCATCGCCGGGGCCGGCGGCGCGGCCCACCTGCCGGGCATGACCGCGTCGCTGACCGACCTGCCGGTGCTCGGCGTGCCGATCGAATCCAAGGCGCTGAAGGGCATGGACAGCCTGCTCTCCATCGTCCAGATGCCGGCCGGCATCCCGGTCGGGACCCTGGCCATCGGCGAGGCGGGGGCGACGAACGCCGGCCTGCTGGCCGCGCGCATCCTGGCGCTCACCGATCCGGCGATCGCGGAGAAGGTGGCGGCGTTCAGCGCCCGTCAGACCGCCAGCATCCCCGAGACAGTCGAGGACGCCTGAGACCCCCCATGGCCGACTTGCCGCTTAAAGGGGGGCCGCTCGAACCGGGCCAGACCATCGGCATCCTCGGCGGGGGCCAGCTTGGCCGCATGCTGGCCACGGCCGCCGCGCGACTGGGCTTCGACGTGGTGATCCTCGATCCGGAGCCGGACGCGCCGGCCGGACGGGTCGCGGCCCACACCATCGTCGCGTCCTACGACGACCCGCAGGGGCTGGAGGCGCTGGGCGCCGCGGCCGGCATCGTCACCTATGAGTTCGAGAACGTGCCGGCCCAGGCGGTCGCGCGGCTGGCGGAGATGGGCGTGGAGGTGGCGCCCGGCCCGCTCGCCCTGCGCATCGCCCAGGACCGGCTCGAGGAGAAGACCTTCCTCAACGGCCACGGCGCGCCGACCGTGGCCTTCGCGGCGGCCGACACGCCCGAGGCCGCCGTGGCGGCGGCGGAGCAGCTCGGCCTGCCGGTGCTGATGAAGACCCGCCGCGAGGGCTATGACGGCAAGGGCCAGCGCTGGGTGGAGCACGCCGCCGACGCGGCGGCCGCCTTCCGGGCGCTGGGCGGGGTCCCGGTGATCCTGGAGGCGGCGGCCGAGTTCGTCCGCGAGCTGTCGGTGATCGCCGCCCGCGGCCGCGACGGGGCGACGGCGGTCTATCCGCTGGCCGAGAACCACCACGAGGGCGGCATCCTGCGCCGCTCGATCGCCCCGGCCCGGGTCACCCCGGCGCTGGCCGACCAGGCGGAGCGGATCGCCGCGCGCGTGCTGGCCGGGCTCGACTATGTGGGGGTGATCGGCATCGAGCTGTTCGAGATGGCCGACGGTCGCCTGCTGGTGAACGAGATCGCGCCGCGGGTGCACAACACCGGCCACTGGACGCTGGACGGCTGCGAGGTCGACCAGTTCGAGCAGCACATCCGCGCCATCGCCGGCTGGCCGCTCGGCCCCACGGTGGCCGTCGCGCGGGTGGAGATGCTGAACCTCTTGGGCGAGGAGGCCGACCAGTGGCTGAAGTTCGCCGCCGAGCCGGAGACCCGCCTGCACCTCTATGGCAAGCGCGACGCCAAGCCCGGCCGCAAGATGGGCCATGTGAACCGGGTCAAGCCGTTGTAGGCGCCTTCCCTCCCTTAATGGGGAGGGTCGAGTCGCAAAGCGACCGGGGTGGGGAAGCCAGGTCCAAGCTCAGAGCTTGATCGTGAGACCCCCACCCGTCCGAGGCTTCGCCTCGTCCACCCTCCCCATTAAGGGAGGGAAAGCTCAGCGATAGCGCATCCGCCCCAGCGCGCCGGCGACGCCGGCCAGCAGGTCGTAGGGCCGCAAGCGCGTGGTCGCCTTCCATTTTTCGAAGCGCATGACGTCCTCGATCCGACGGCCGGCGAAGGCCAGGGCGTCGGCGCGGCCGGAGCCCAGGCGGATCGCCATGGCGCCGGAGAGGATGGCGGCCAGCAGCGCGCGCTTGGAATAGTGGTTCTCGTCGGTGGCCGCATCGCCGGCCCAGCGCCACAGGACATCGGCGCTCTCCCAGGCGAGTCTGCCGGCCAGCGCGGCGTTGGCCGGCAGCGCCAGCCAGCCCATCCAGCGCCGGACAGCCGGCTCGTCCGGGGCGGCGGCGTCGAGGCGCGCCTCCACGGCCTTGGCGATCCGCTCGCGGACCTTCAGCGCCAGCGGGTCGACATCCTTGAGCATCGTCAGCGCGCGGGCGTCGTGGCGACGCGACAGCAGGGCGGCGAGATCGGCCGGTCCGTGCGGGATGAGCAGCTCGGTCTCGCCGTCGGAAAAGCCCGCCGCACGGCCGGCGGCCTTGGCCGTGCGCCAGGTCCAGCCCTCCCGCGGCGCGAGGGTCAGCGCATGGTCCAAGAGCTGCTGCTCGGCGCGGGCGGCCCAGTCCTGGGTTTCGGCGGGGGTTTCGGCGGTGTGGCTCATCGACCCGGTGTTTAACCTTTTCCGCTAGGGTTCGTCTCGGCGTGGACACGCAGGCCCGCTTCTGATATCCCGCCGCGCTCGGACCCGAAGGCCCTCAAGCCTCCGGGCCATAATGTTTTTGTTCGCTCGCCGCCGCCCCCATGCCGGGAGTGAGGGGGCCGGGCCCGGCTAGCAGGCAGGAGAGAGACCTCTGGTTCAGATTTTCGTCCGCGACAACAACGTCGACCAAGCCCTCAAGGCGCTGAAGAAGAAGATGCAGCGCGAAGGCTCGTTCCGCGAAATGAAGCGGCACGTCCACTATGAAAAGCCCTCGGAGAAGCGCGCCCGCCAAAAGGCGGAGGCCGTGCGCCGGGCTCGCAAGCTGGCCCGCAAGCGCGCCCAGCGGGAAGGCCTGATCGCCGCGCCGAAGAAGCCCGCCCCCCGCTAAGGGCCCGGGCCTCACGGACGACGCAATCCGTTCCTATGCAGGGGCCGCGCCGGCCGGGCGCGGCCTTTCGCATTTCATGGCCAAGGCGCGGTCTTCCGTCGCGCGGACAAGCGCTTGCTGGTGGAACGACGGTCGGCGTCCTATCTTTAACGTTCCGGCCGGAAATCCTGTGAGGCGCTTTCAACGATGAACCTGCGCAATCTTGTCATCTGGGGCATCGTCGTCGTCGCCCTGATCGGCATCTATTCCATGGTCACCGGCGGCGGCCACGCGGCCGGCGCGTCTGAGATCAGCTATTCGCAGCTGCTCTCCAAGGTGGATTCCGGCGACGTGAAGTCGGCCATGTTCCGCGGCTCCGCCGTCGAGATCCAGGACAACGCCAACAAGACCTTCACCGCCGTCACCCTGAACAACCAGGACGACCTGGCCAAGAGCATGAAGGCGCACGGCGTCGACATGCAGGTCAAGCCGGCCGGCGGCTTCACCTTGCTGGGCTTCATCCTGAACAGCCTGCCGATCCTGCTGCTGATCGGGGTCTGGGTGTTCTTCATGCGCCAGATGCAGGGCGGCGCCAGGGGCGCCATGGGCTTCGGCAAGTCCAAGGCCAGGCTGCTCACCGAGAACAAGAACCGCGTCACCTTCGAGGATGTGGCCGGCGTCGACGAGGCCAAGGAAGAACTCTCCGAGATCGTCGACTTCCTGAAGGACCCGCAGAATTTCCAGCGGCTGGGCGGCAAGATCCCCAAGGGCGCCCTCCTGATCGGCCCCCCCGGCACCGGCAAGACGCTGCTGGCGCGCGCCATCGCCGGCGAGGCGGGCGTGCCGTTCTTCACCATCTCCGGCTCCGACTTCGTGGAGATGTTCGTCGGCGTCGGCGCGAGCCGGGTGCGCGACATGTTCGAGCAGGCCAAGAAGAACGCGCCCTGCATCATCTTCATCGACGAGATCGACGCCGTCGGCCGGCACCGCGGGGCGGGCCTGGGCGGCGGCAACGACGAGCGCGAGCAGACGCTGAACCAGCTGCTGGTGGAGATGGACGGCTTCGAGGCCAATGAAGGCATCATCCTGATCGCCGCCACCAACCGGCCCGACGTGCTGGACCCGGCGCTGCTGCGCCCCGGCCGCTTCGACCGCCAGGTCGTGGTGCCGAACCCCGACATCAACGGCCGCGAGCGGATCCTGCGCGTCCATATGCGCAACGTGCCCCTGGCCGCCGACGTGGACGTCAAGATCATCTCCCGCGGCACTCCCGGCTTCTCCGGCGCGGACCTCTCCAACCTGGTCAACGAGGCCGCCCTGCTGGCGGCGCGGAAGAACCGGCGCATGGTGATGATGCGCGACTTCGAGGACGCCAAGGACAAGGTCATGATGGGCGCCGAGCGCCGCTCCATGGTCATGACCGAGGAAGAGAAGAAGCTCACCGCCTACCATGAGGGCGGCCACGCCCTGGTGGCGTTGTCGGTGCCGGCCACCGACCCGGTGCACAAGGCGACGATCATCCCGCGCGGCCGCGCGCTGGGCATGGTCATGCAGCTGCCCGAGCGCGACAAGTTCTCGATGACCTACGAGCAGATGACCTCGCGGCTGGCCATCCTGTTCGGCGGCCGGGTCGCCGAGGAGATCATCTTCGGCAAGCAGAAGGTGACCTCGGGCGCATCGTCGGACATCGGCCAGGCGACCAAGCTCGCCCGGGCGATGGTCACCAAATGGGGCTTCTCCGACCTGCTGGGCGCCGTGGAGTACGGCGAGAACCAGGAGGAGGTGTTTCTCGGCCACTCGGTGGCCCGCAACCAGAACGTCTCCGAAGCCACCGCCGAGATCATCGACCAGGAGGTCAAGCGGCTGGTCAAGGCCGGCGAGGACGAGGCGCGCCGGATCCTCACGGAGAAGCTCGAGGACCTGCACACCCTGGCCAAGGCGCTGCTCGAGTACGAGACCCTGAGCGGCGATGAGATCATCAACGCCCTGAAGGGCATCCAACCGGTGCGCGAAGAGGCCGAGGCCAAGCGGCCCGCGGGTCCCTCGGTCGCCGTCCCGATCTCGCCAAGGCCCGATCCCGAGCCGGCCTGATCGTCGAGGCCATGATTTGAGGAAGAGGCGGTCGCGCCGATGCGACCGCCTTTTTCGTGTCAGCCTAGACCTTGGTCTCCAGGTACATGATCGCCCGCTCCAGGACCTTGTGTCCCCAGCGGGTGATGTCCGGGCGCCGCAACTGCTCTTGGGCGGCGCGGAGCGCCTCGGCGCCGTGCCGCCGGCGCAGGTACTGCGCCTCCTCAAGCGCCTCGCGAAGCAGGCGCTGACGCCGCCGATAGAGGCGCAGCGGGTTGAGGATCATGTATACCCCCCGAAGCAGCGCGCTGGCGCGGCCTCTCCCGGTGAGGACCGGGCCGAGCTTAACTATGCCACAAGTATGAAGATTTTGCGCCGCCAAATGGCAAAGGCTTCCGCTGCAACTCTTCCGGTCAAGGTGGTGGGCGTGGTCAACGTCACGCCCGACAGCTTCTCCGACGGCGGCCGCCACCTGGAGCCGGCCGCGGCCCTGGCGCACGCCCGCCGGCTGATCGCCGAGGGAGCCGACCGGCTGGACATCGGCGGCGAGTCGACCCGGCCCGGCGCCCAGCCGGTCTCCGAGGGCGAGGAGATCGCCCGGGTCGTCCCGCTGATCCGCAGCCTGCGCGCCGAAAGCGCCATCCGGATCTCCGTCGACACCATGAAGCCCGCCGTCGCCCGCCAGGCCGTGGCGGCGGGCGCGACGATGTGGAACGACGTCACCGCCCTGCGGCAGGCGCCCGAGAGCCTGGCCACCGCCGCCCAGCTGGGCTGCGACGTGGTGCTGATGCACATGCAAGGCGAGCCGCAGACGATGCAGGCCGAGCCGCACTATGACGACGTGGTCGCCGAGGTGGCGGACTTCCTGGCCGAACGCGCCGCCGTGGCGATGGCCGCGGGCGTGGCCCGCGAACGCATCTGGCTCGATCCGGGCGTGGGCTTCGGCAAGCACATGATCGGCCACAACCTGCCGCTGCTGGCCGGCCTGGAGCGGATCGTGGGCCTGGGCTTCCCGGTGCTGCTGGGGGTCAGCCGCAAGAGCTTCATCGGCGCGCTGGACGGCGGCGGGCGGGACGCGGACCAGCGGCTGGGCGGCTCGATCGCCGGGGCGCTGTGGGGCGCGGCGGCCGGCGTCGCGGCGGTGCGCGTCCACGACGTGCGCGAAACGGTCCAGGCGCTGCGGGTCTGGGAAGCGATCGCTCAGGCGGGCGGGCGGCGGTAGGGGACGAGCCAGGCTTCCAGCTGCGACAAGCCCGCCGGCTCCAGCCGATGGCTTCGAACAGGTCCACAGCTGATAAATCGCCGTGTGTTTATATGACCGTCAAGATATGTGCGTGCGATGCGCAAAGCCGCTATCGGCAAGGCCATGCAGCCGCTCGGCCGAGTCCTGATCATCGCCGGATCCGATTCCGGGGGCGGGGCCGGGATCCAGGCCGACATCAAGACGGTGACGGCGCTGGGCGGCTATGCGGCGACCGCGATCACCGCGGTGACCGTGCAGAACACCCTCGGCGTCTCCGCCGTCCATCCAATCCCGCCGCAGATCATCACCGCCCAGGCGCGCGCGGTGCTGGACGACATCGGCGCCGATGCGATCAAGACCGGCATGCTGGGCGACCTGGCCGCGGTGCGCGCGGTGGCCGAGCTGCTGGCGGGCGTGGCGGTTCCGGTAGTGATCGATCCGGTGATGGTCGCCAAGGGCGGCGCGGCGCTGATGGAGTCGTCGGCGGTGGCCGCGGTGCGCGAGCTGCTGGTCCCGCGCGCGGCCTTGCTCACCCCCAATGTCCCGGAGGCCGAGGCCCTGACCGGGCTCGCCATCGCCTCGCTGGACGACCAGCGCCGGGCGGCCGAGGTCCTGCTGGCCGCCGGCGCCGCGGCGGTGCTGATGAAGGGCGGACACTTGGCGGGGGACCGGGTGACGGACCTGCTGATCACGCCGGCCAGCGAAACGGCCTTCGAGGCCGAGCGCATCGTCACCCGCCACACCCACGGCACCGGCTGCACCCTGGCCTCAGCCTGCGCGACGGGCCTGGCGCAGGGCCTGCCGCTCACCGAGGCCGTGGCGCGGGCCTGGGCCTATGTGCAGGAGGCGATCGCGCGCGCGCCCGGCTTCGGCGCCGGCCAGGGCCCGCTGGACCATGGCTGGCCGCTCAGGGGGCCGGCGTGAGCGGGGACCTCGAGGCGCGGCTGGACGCCATCGTCCGCGCCTGCCCGAGCCTGATGCAGGTGCTGACCACGGCGCGCGATCTGCAGCTGCCCGACTGGCTGGTCTTCTCCGGAGCCATCTATCAGCGGGTGCTCAACCACCTGACCGACCGCGACCCCGACTATGGGATCCGGGACTACGACTTCGGCTATTTCGATCCGTCGGACATCTCCTACGAGGCCGAGGACGTGGTGATCCGCCGGGTGGCCGCCGCCTTCGAGCCGCCGCTGAAGGCGATGGTCGAGGTGCGCAACCAGGCCCGGGTGCACCTGTGGTTCGAGGGCAAGTTTGGCGAGCCCTATGCGCCGCTCTCCGGCACCGCCGAGGCGCTGACCCGGTTCGTGAGCCCGCTGTTCGCGGTGGGCGTGCGGCTGGAGCCCGACGACCGCCTGACCATCGTGGCGCCGTTCGGGCTGGAGGACCTGTTCGCCCTGACTCTGCGGCCCAATCCGCTCCGGCGCACCAACGGCTTCGCCCGCACGGCGGCCTCGAACCGGGCGCGCTGGCCGGAGCTGACTGTTGCCGATTAGCCACTTGGCTAACTGCCAAACCGGCCTATCTGAAGCGTCACAGATTCCGGGGAGTCCGCCATGCGCCAATGGACCATCGACGCCTTCGCCAGCGGACCGTTCCGCGGCAACCCGGCCTGTGTGCTGGAGCCGATGGACGGCTGGCCGGACGCCGGCTGGATGCAGGCGCTGGCGGCGGAGAACAACCAGGCCGAGACGGCCTTCCTGCTGAAGACCTCCGATCCCGCGCGCTTCGGCCTGCGCTGGTTCACCCCCGCTCTGGAAGTACCGCTCTGCGGCCACGCGACGCTGGCGTCCGGCCACGTGCTGTTCTCCGAGCTCGGCGTGGATGCGGCCAAGATCACCTTCGACACCCAGTCGGGCCCGCTCACCGTGCGGCGCGACGGCGCGCTCTACGAGATGGACTTCCCGGCCCAGCCGCCGCGCCGGATCGAGACGCCGCCGGGGCTGGCCGAGGCGCTGGGCGTCGAGCCCGCCGAGGTGTGGGCCGGGCCCTATCTGGTGGCGGTGCTGGCCGACGAGGCGGCGGTGCGCGGGCTGGCGCCGGACATCAAGAGCCTGCACGACGTCTCGCGCGATACGACGCTTGGGCGCGGCAATGTGGGCGTGGCGGCGGTGGCGCAGGCCGGGGCCGGCTACGACGTGGTCGACCGGTTCTTCGCGCCGGGATCCGGCATCGACGAGGATCCCGCCACCGGATCGCTGCACTGCATCCTGAGCCCGCTGTTCGCTGAGAAGCTCGGCCGTCCGCGGCTGAAGTTCCACCAGGCCTACCCCGGCCGGGGCGGTGACCTGGAGTGCGAGCACGGCGGCGAGCGGGTGCTGCTGCGGGGCCAGGCGGTGACGGTCCTGGAAAGCCGGCTCAGGATCTCGCCCGCATAGGAAAACGCCCCCGGATCGCTCCGGGGGCGCTGGAGGTCTGGACCGTCGGTCCTAGCGCCAGTACGGGCGCTCGCGACGGTTGTTGGAGGCGTAGCCAGACGTCAGGCTGTCGATGCGGTTGACCACCGCCTCGAGCCGATTGACCTCCCAAGGCCGGGCCTGGCCGGTCTGCACGCGGTAGGCCAGCGGCTGCACCTGGCGCAGCTGGCCGCGCAGATCGCGCGCCTCACCCCAGGAGATCGCGCCGCTGCGCGCGGCGTTGGTGATCTTCCAGTCGAGGCCGTCCACGTAGGAGGTGGTCAGCCGGTTATCGTTATAGTTCCGGCCGTCGTTGTAATTTTGGTCTCGATGCTCAGAATAGCCGTGGTTCCACGGTTGGGCTTGAGCGGTCGTGACGGCCGCCGCGCCGAGCGCGAGCGTAGAAGCAGCGATAGCGGCGATCGTCTTGAGCTTAGTCATGGGTCAGTTCCTCTGCTTCGGTGTCCCTCTGCTTTGGTTCTGTCCGGACACGGTCATGGAAACTCGCTACGGACGGTATGGTTTCCTCAAAAGTCCACCCCGGATCGCTCCGGGGTGGATTGAGGACCACGCTCAGCGCCAGCCGTCGTGGCGGTCGGAGCGCTGATCGTAGCGGCCGTACTGGTCGCCGCGGTCATAGCGGCCGTAGCGCGGGCCCCGGTTCACGGCGCTCTCGATGCGCGCGACCGTGCGTTCCAGCCGCTGGGCCTCCCAGCCGCCGGCCTGGCCGGTCTGCACGCGCCAGGCGATCGGCTGGACCTGCCGCAGTTCCTGGCGCAGGCCGCGCGCCTCGCCCCAGGAGATGCGGCCTTCCTGGGCGGCGTTGTTGATCTTCCACTCCAGGCCGTCGACGTAGGGCGTCGTCAGGCGGGAGGGCGCATAGGTCTCGTGGCGCTGGTAGTCGTCATGGCCGCCGCGCCAGGGCTGGGCGGCGGCGGGGGCCGCGGCGGCGCCCAGGGCGGCCACGGCGGCGATCGAGAGCAGGAGCTTTTTCATGGTCTTCCGGATCTTTCCATGCGCCGAGGAGATCGGCTTATGGCGCTCAGGAAGCCATGCGCGGGGTGACCGCGGTCTGAGCCGCGCGTTGTGCGGCGTTCAGCTTGGACGAGCGGCGCTGTTGAATCTCGAGCCCGATCCAGCGGCCAGGCGATGCCGCCTGACCCCATCGCGCTCTAGGCGGCGGAACTGGAGCGGTCGTGGCCCGCGGCGCCGGTGGCCGCGGCGGTGAGCGCGGCGCTGATCGCCTCATAGAGCTTGGCGATCTCGATCGGCTTGGCCACGTGGCCGTCCATGCCGGCCGCCAGATATTCCTCGATCTGGTGGGTCAGCGCATTGGCGGTCAGGGCCACGATCGGCGTGCGCCGCCGCCGCTCCTTGGTCTCCAGCCGGCGGATCTCGCGAGCCGCGGCGATGCCGTCCATCACCGGCATCTGGATGTCCATGAGGATCAGGTCGTAGCCGCCGGTCCGCCAGGCGTCGACCGCCTCCTGGCCGTCGGGGACGATATCGATATCGATGCCGAGGCTGTCCATGACCGCGGCCAGCACCTGGCGATTGGTCGGGTTGTCCTCCGCCGCCAGCAGCCGCAGGTCGGCGTCGTCGCCATGCGGCTCCACCACCGTGACGGTCGGCTCGACGGCCTCGCCGCGGTCCAGCGGCAGCTCGACGGTGAAGGTGGACCCCTTGCCCTCGCGGGCCTCCACGTCGATCACCCCGCCCATCATCTGGGTCAGCTCGCGGCAGATGGCCAGGCCCAGGCCCGTGCCGCCGAACCGCCGGGTCGCGGAATTGTCGGCCTGGGTGAACTTCTCGAACAGGGTGGGCAGCTTCTCGGGCGCGATGCCGACGCCGGTGTCACGCACCACGATCCGCAGGGCGCCGGTGTCCGGATTGACCCCGACCACCGCCTTGACCGCGCCGCGCGGGGTGAACTTCACGGCGTTGGACAGCAGGTTGCCGACGATCTGGCGCAGGCGGTCGCAATCGCCGCGCCACCAGCCCAGGGCGGGCTCGGCGACCTCGAAGCTGAAGTCGAGCCCCTTGGCGTCGGCCATGGCGCGGAAGCCTTCCGCCGCCCCGACCATCAGCGGCTCGAGGTCGAAATCGTCGACCACCAGCGCCAGCTTGCCGGCCTCGATCTTGGAAAGGTCGAGCACGTCGTTCAGCACCGCCAGCAGCAGGCCGCCCGACTGGCGGATCACGTCCAGGCGGTCGCGCTGGACCTCGGCCAGCTCGCCCATGGACATGACCTCGGCCATGGCCAGCACGCCGTTCAGCGGGGTGCGGATCTCGTGGCTCATATTGGCCAGGAACTGGGTCTTCAGGACGTTGGCCGCATTGGCCGCGTCGCGGGCCTGCTCCAGGTCGCGCATGGCGCGCTTCAGGTCGTCCTCGCGCTCGCCGAGCTTGCCGAGCAGGTGGTTGAAGCTGGCGGTGAGGCTGCGGAACAGCTCGTCGTCGGCGTCGACCTCCAGCGGCTCGAAGCTGCCGCCGGCCGCCACCTTGTGCATCGCCTCGGACAGCCGTTGCACCGGGGCGATCACCCGCTGCGCCAGGCTGCGGGCCAGGAACAGGGCCACGCCGACGCCGCCGAACAGCAGGACGGCGGTCAGCGCGACATATTTCGGCAGGGTCGGCGCGAGCGAGGGTTCGGCGACCGTCAGGGTCAGGCGGCCGAGCGTCTGGGCGCCCAATTTCACCGGGCTGCGCATCAGTTCGCGGTCGCCGGCCGCCGGCCGGGCCGGCCGATAGACGGCGAGCAGTCGGCCGTGGTTGTCGGCGAGCTCGGCGGCGACGACCCGCGGGCTGGCCTGGAGCGAGGTGAGCGCCGCCTGATATTCCGCCGCGTCGCCGCGGCCGACGGCCGGGGCCGCGGTGGTGGCGGTGATCTGCACCAGCGACTGGAAGGTGGCCCGCGACTGGGCGCGCTCCACCGCCCACTGCTGCAGCATGAAGGTCAGGCAGGCGGCCAGGAGCACCACCACGGTGGTGACCAGCCCGACGCTCGCGACGCGCGCTTGGAACGTGGCCACGGGGGCGGAGCGGGGAGCTGCGGAGGCGTCGGTCATGGGATTCGCAGGCGGCACGGGCCTTCGATCTACGCCGATAATCCTAACGGTTCGCTTCACCCGGCTGGGTTGCGGCCCCTCAAACGAGGCTCGCGCAGGGGCTGTTTTGTGGCTTCCGCGCCACAGCACAACCCCTGGAGGCGGTTTTTATGGTTAACAACTCATGAATCATTTGCTGGGAGCTTCACCATTCGTTTACCGTGAGAACGTTGTTTTCCTTAATCCGATGGGGGCCTTCGATGGAAAAGGTGTTTGTGGCGCAGCAGGTCGTGAAGAAGTTGGTCGAGACTGAAGAGGCCGTCGACCACGCCTTCGCCGAAGCCGCGGATCTGATGAGCGTCATGCTGAAGGCCCGCAAGGACGTGGACGCGGACCTGAAGTTCGCCGACGACGCCCAGGCCAAGCTGATGGAAGCCATGAAGGCGCTCAGCGAAGCTCGCACCGCCATGGTCGGCGTGCACAACCAACTCGGCGAAGCCAAGCTGCGCCTCGGGATCCGCACCAAGCTGATCTACGAGACCACCAACGGTCCGACCTCCGCGGATCTCTCGCAAATCGAGATGCGCGACGTCGGCTAAGGCCGACAGCCTTTCCGATCTTTAACTGTTGCTGCACCCCTTAGCGATCTAAGGGGTGCAGTATGCAGTGGACAGACCTCTTCTACATTGCGGGTCCGCTGGTCTTCAGCCTGCTGATCTGCTTGTTCGCCTTTCTCAAGGGCGGCCCGGCCGAGCGCATCGGCGCGGCGGTCATTCTCGCGAACCTGCTGGCCGGCCTCGCGACCGAGGCCTTCATCCGCACACAACTGGTGGTGCTCAGCATCGATGGCCTGACGGCCGTCGTCCTGCTGGTCCTCGCCGTGCGCTTCGCCAGCCTGTGGCTGGGGGCGGTCATGCTGCTCTATGCGCTGCAGTTCGGCCTGCAGGCCTTCTATCTGGTCATGGAGCGGCCGCGTGACGTGCTGCACGTGGTCATCAACAACGTCGATTTCTTCTCCGTGAGCCTGTGCCTGGCGGCGGGGACCATCCTGGCCTGGCGCCGTCGCGCCCGGCTGGCGGGCGAGCGCGCCGCCGTCTCGGCCGCCGCGACGTCCTAGCGCCGCCCTATCGGCGCTATCAGAAAGTTTTTCTTGCACCGCAACACGAAGCGCGGTTCTTGGCCCGCGGGCCACGTCCCCCCAACGGGACGCTGCCCATCTGTAAGGATGGGAGACATCGCTATGACTACCCCCGCCAAGCCGGCCATGCGGCCGGCGCGTGCTGAATTCTCTTCCGGCCCGTGCGCCAAGCGCCCCGGATGGGCTCCTGAAAATCTCCAGAACGCAGTCCTTGGGCGCTCCCACCGCTCCAAGCTCGGCAAGGCGCGCCTGAAAGAGGCGATCGACCGGACCCGCGACCTGCTGGAGGTCCCCGACGACTATCTGATCGGCATCGTCCCGGGCTCCGACACCGGCGCCATGGAGATGGCCATGTGGTCGCTGCTGGGCGGCCGGCCGGTGCAGCTCCTGGCCTTCGAAAGCTTCGGCAAGGACTGGGTGACCGACGTCACCAAGCAGCTGAAGATCACGGCCGAGGTGCTGGACGCGCCCTACGGCAAGCTCCCCGACCTCTCCAAGGTGCGCAAGGAGGCCGACCTGGTGTTCCCCTGGAACGGCACCACCTCGGGCGTGCGCGTGCCCGACGCCGCCTTCATCGCCGCCGACCGCGAGGGGCTGACCATCTGCGACGCCACCAGCGCCGCCTTCGCCCAGGATCTCGATTGGGCCAAGCTCGATGTGGTCACCTTCTCCTGGCAGAAAGCGCTGGGCGGCGAGGCGGCGCACGGGGTGTTGATCCTGTCGCCCCGCGCGGTGGCCCGGCTGGAAAGCTACACCCCGCCCTGGCCGCTGCCGAAGCTGTTCCGCATGACGAAAGGCGGCAAGCTGAACGCCGAGATCTTCGAAGGCTCGACGATCAACACGCCCTCCATGCTCTGCGTCGAGGACTACCTGGACGCCCTGCGCTGGGCGGCCTCGATCGGCGGCCTCGCCGAGCTGCGCCGCCGCGCCGACGGCAACCTCAAGGTGCTGGAGGCCTGGGCCGACAAGACGCCCTGGATCGGGTTCCTCGCCGAGGACGCCTCGATCCGCGCCACCACCTCGGTGTGCCTGAAGGTGGTCGACCCCCGCGTCACCGCGCTGTCCGACGACGCCCAGGCCGACTTCGCCAAGAAGCTCGCCTCGTCCCTGGA
>JAQGIX010000302.1 GCA_028290925.1 Phenylobacterium sp.
CGGACCGGGACAGCGAGCTCGCGGCCGAGGTCGGTGAGCTGGTACTCCACCTTCGGCGGGATGGTCGGGTAGACGGTGCGGGTGATGAAGCCGTCGCGCTCCAGGCCGCGCAGGGTGGTGGTCAGCATCTTCTGGGAGATGCCGTGCAGGGTGCGGCGCAGCTCGCTGAACCGCCGGGTCCCGAAGGTGAGCTCCATCACCAGCATGACCGACCACTTGTCGCCGATGCGCGACAGGATCTCGGCGACCGGGCGGCAGTCGGTTCCGTGCAGGTGACCGGGTTTCAAGAAAGTGCCTCCTTCACAGAGCTCATGTGGTCTCTAAATTAGCCCAGGTCGCCATTGTAGACCACTGCTTTAGAGGATTTCGTCATGAGCAAGCCGCGCATCGGCATCGTCATCTCGACCACCCGCGAGGGCCGCTTCGGCGACAAGGCGGCGGCGTGGATCGCCGGCCTGGCCGCCGCCCGCGGCGATATGGAGGTCGAGATCGTCGACCTTCGCGAGTATCCGATGCCGTTCTTCGACGAACCCGGTTCGCCCTTCTACGTGCCGCCGAGGAACGAGGCGGCCCGCCGCTGGGGCCGGAAGGTGGATGAGCTGGACGGCTTCATCTTCGTCACCGCCGAGTACAACCACGGGCCGCCGGCGGTGCTGAAGAACGCGCTCGACTACGCCTACAAGGAATTCAACCGCAAGCCGGCCGCCTTCGTCGGCTATGGCGGGGTCGGCGGGGCGCGGGCGGTGGAGCAGCTGCGGCTGGTCGCCGTCGAGCTGCAGATGGCGCCGACCAAGGCGGCCGTGCACATCGGCGGGGCCGATTTCATCGGCATGTTCATTCAGGGCAAGACCTTCGCGGACATGCCGCACCTGGACCCCACCGCCGCGGCCCTGCTGGACGAGCTCGCCTGGTGGACCCACGCCCTGAAGGCGGCCCGCGAGACGACGACGGCCAAGGCCGCCTGACGCGCGAGATCCGAACCGCCTGCATCCCCCGTCGCCAACCCCCTGGGGTCCCCAAAAGGAGTTTCGACATGACCCAAGCCAACCCCGCCACCGACGCCGCCCTGGTCGCCCCGCCCGCCGAGCCTCCGCGCTGGGTGATCCATCGCACCCGCGGGCGCCGCCACGGCCCGCTCACCCGGCTGATGAGCCCGGGCGATCTAGGCGAACTGCTGAAACCCTTCGTCTTCCTCGACCTGTTCGACATGGACGCAGCGGCGTTCTCGGCCTTCGGCCTGCACCCGCACTCGGGCATCGAGACCGTGACCTACCTGTTCGAAGGCAACGTCCGCTACGAGGACACCACCGGCGAGACCGGGATCCTGCCGGAAGGCGGGGTCGAATGGTTCAAGGCCGGCGGCGGCGCCTGGCACGGCGGCGGAACCGGCGACAGCGGCCGGGCCCGCGGCTTCCAGCTGTGGATCGCCCTGCCGCCCGAGCTGGAGCACAGCCCGGCGCAAAGCGTCTACCAGGCGCCCGGCGATGTGGCCCTCGACGGCCCGGCCGCGGTGCTGCTCGGCTCCCACGGCGGCGCGACGAGCCCGCTCGAGGCGCCGGCCCCGATGACCTATCTCGCGGTGCGGCTGAAGGCCGGCGAAACCTGGCGCTTCCAGCCAGGCTGCGACCACAACCTCGCCTGGGCCGCCGTGGCCCGCGGCCGGCTGATCGGGCCGGAGCGGGTGGACGCCGGCGAGCTCGTGGTCTTCGAGCCCTCGAACGCGGCGATCGACTTCCAGGCGGAGGTGGACACCGAGTTCGTGGTCGGCTCGGCCGCGCGCCACCCCCACGACCTGGTGCTGGGCTACTACTCGGTCCACACCAGCCCGGCTGCGCTGGCGGCGGGCGAACGGCGGATCGGCGAGATCCAGACGCGCCTGCAGCGGGAAGGGCGCCTGCCCGCCTAGGCCGGCGGCTTCAGCCCTTTTTTCGACACCGGCGGTCCGCGTCATGCCCGGGTAAGCTTTGCCGTGGGGACGGACGCGGATGGTTGGCGACGCTCGGCCGGCCCCCAGCTGGGGCCGGACCCTGGCCATTGCGGCGTCGATCGCCCTCCATGCGCTGGTCCTGCTGCTGCTGGTCTGGCGCCTGGGCGCGGCGCCGCACCTGGCCGAGGCGCCGGTGATGAGCGTCGAGCTGACGCCGCCGTGGCCTGAGGCCATTCGCCGATCGGCCGATGCGCCACGACGGCCGACCAGGCCTGCGGTCCGCCCCAAGGTCTCGACCGCCGCGCCGGACGACCGCCCGGCGATCACGCGCCCCGACCTTGCCGCGCCGAGCGGGCCTGTCGCGCCGTCACAGAGCGACGGGGTGCGGCAGGCGTTGCGCGGGCTGGGCTGCGAGCATGCCGCGCTGCTCGGCCTGACCGCGGAGGAGCGGCGGCGCTGCGAGGACCGGCTGGCGGAGGCGGCGCGCCGACGGGGCGGCCCGGCCCGGCTCAACCTCGATGTGCGCGGGGCGTTCGGACGGGAGGCTGAGCCCTACCTGCAGCGGCGGCCGAAGAACGGCTGCAAGCTCAGGGCCGGCGGCGACGTGGCGCCGATGGGCAAGGTGGGGGCCGCCACCGGCGTGGCCTGCGCCTGGTCGTTCTGACAGCGGTTTCGCGACCGTCGGTTCGTGGGCCGGGGGCTCAATCCGCCGCGGCGAAATGCGCCATCTGGTCGGCGTGGGCCTTGGCGAAGGCTGG
>JAQGIX010000322.1 GCA_028290925.1 Phenylobacterium sp.
TCGATGTCGAACAGCACGTCGTGGCCGGCGTCGAGCGCCGCCATCACCGGGGCCTTGGGCGTGCCGTAGCGGTGGTTGTGCACCTCGGCCCATTCCAGGAACTCGCCGGCCGCGATCATCCGGTCGAACTCCGCCGGCGTCTTGAAGAAGTACTCGCGGGCCTCCTCCTCGCCCGGCCGCGGCGGCCGGGTGGTGGCGGAGATCGAGAGGATCAGGTCGCCATGGTCGGCGACCAGCCGGCGCGAGAGCGAGGTCTTGCCGGCGCCCGAGGGACTGGAGACCAGAAGCAACAGGCCGCGGCGCTGGGTCTCCCAGGGCTTGGCGTGGTCGTCAGCGTGAGCCGCGTCATTCGACATTCTGCACCTGCTCGCGGAACTGATCGATCACGGCTTTGAGGTCGAGGCCGACCGAGGTCAAGGCGGCGGACGCCGACTTGGAGCAGAGGGTGTTGGCCTCGCGCATGAATTCCTGGGTGAGGAAGTCGAACCGGCGGCCGACCCCGCCGTCGTTCCCGGCAAGCAGTTGGCGGGCCGCATTCACGTGGCCGGCCAGGCGGTCCAGCTCCTCGCGGACGTCGGCCTTGATGGCCATGGCGGCGGCCTCCTGGACGATGCGCTCTTCCGGAGCCGCCTCGCCGATCAGCTCGGCCATGCGGCGGGCGAAGCGCTCCTTGATGGCGGCGGGCTGTTCGCCGGCCAGGGACTCGGCCTGGCCGACCAGCTCGGCGATGCGCTCGAGGAATCCGGTGAGCACGCCGGTGAGCGCGGCGCCCTCCTCGCGGCGGGCCGTCAGCAGGGCTTCCATCGCCGTGCCGATGGCGGCGGCCATGGCGGCCTCCAGCCCGGCGCGGGCGTCGGGATCTTCGACGGCGTCCTCGGTCTCGATGACGCCCTTGAGGGCGAGCAGGCCGTCGAGGCTGGGCGGGCCGGCCTTGCCGGATGCGAGGTAGGGCGCGCCGGCCGCCAGGTAGCGTTCCAGCTGCTCGAGGTTGAGCCGCACGGCGCCGGCGCCCTCGGCGCGCTTGGCCTGCACGCCGACGGTGACCTGGCCGCGCTGGAAGCGGGCCTGGGCCTGGTCGCGGGCGGCGCGTTCGAGGCCGTCGAAGCCGGGGGGGCCGCGGAAGCGGACCTCGAGGTTGCGGCCGTTGACGGAGCGGGCCTCGACGGCCCAGCTCCAACCGTTCAGCGCGCCTTCCGAGCGGCCGAAACCGGTCATGCCGGAGATGGTCATGCGGTCCTCAAGGATTGAACCACGGAACTCACGGAACACATGGAGGGCGCCATGACCCGGGGAAGCCGAGGAAGATGGAATCGCGCGCCGCGGGCGCGCAAGAATTCCGCCCCACCACGCTTCAGCTGCGTTCCGTGTGTTCCGTGAGTTGCGTGGTTCACTTCGCGGGCCCCGCGGCGGCGCGGGCGCGTTCGATCTCGCGCCAGTGGGCGACGTTGGCCTGGTGGGCGGCGTAGGTCGAGGCGAAGGTGTGGCCGCCGGTTCCGTTGGCGACGAAGTAGAGCTCGTCGGTGGGCGGCGGGTTGAGCACGGCGGCGAGCGCGGCCCTGCCCGGGTTGGCGATCGGGGTCGGGGGCAGGCCGGTGATCTTGTAGGTGTTGTAGGGGGTGGCGGCGGCGAGCTCGCTGACCGTCAGGCCGCGGCCCAGGGGGACACCCTTGGAGACGCCGTAGATCACCGTGGGGTCGCTCTCCAGCCGCATGCCGGCCTTCAGGCGGTTGATGAACACGGCCGCGATGCGCGGCCGCTCGGCGGGCAGCGCGGTCTCCTTCTCGACGATGGAGGCCAGGATCACGGCCTCCTCGTCGGTGTGGAACGGCAGGTCGGCGCGGCGACCCTTCCAGAGCTGGGCCAGCAGCGCGTCCTGGGCCGCGCGCATGCGGTCCATGACGGCGGCGCGGTTGTCGCCGCGGCGGACCTCGTAGGTCTCCGGCAGGATCGCGCCCTCCGGCGGCACGGCGGCGAAGCCGCTGAGCACCGGCGCGGCGTTGACCGCGTTGGCGGCCATCTCGCTGGTCCAGCCCTCGGGCACGGTCACGAAGTGGCGCACCACGCGGCCGGCCCGCAGGTCGTCGATGATCGCGGCCATGCTCTCGCCGGAGCGAACCGCGTATTCGCCGGCCTTGAGACTGGCGCCCGGGGTGAGCCTGGCCATGACCAGGAACACGGTCTGGGAGCGGATCACGCCGGCCGCCTTGAGCGCCTTGGCGATGCCGGAGACGCCGGCCCCGCGCTCGAGGATCACGGTGGTGGCGGCGCCTTGCGCGGCGCTGGGTCCAGGCCCGGCGTAGATGAAGGCCATGAGGGCCACCAGGGCGATGGCGACCAGCAGGCTCGCGCCGGTCAGGTTGCCCCGCCGGGACAGGGCGTAGCCGGTCGAGCCGGGACGCCGGCGCGGGCGGCTCACGAGACCTTCTTGAAGATGACCGAGGCGTTGGTGCCGCCGAAGCCGAAGGAATTGGACATGACGGTCTCGATCTTCATCGGCTTGGCCTTGTGGGGCACCAGGTCGAGCACGGTCTCGACGTCGGGGTTGTCGAGGTTGATGGTCGGCGGCGCGATCTGGTCGCGGATGGCGAGGATCGAGAAGGCCGCCTCGATGGCCCCGGCGGCGCCCAGCAGGTGGCCGGTCATCGACTTGGTGGAGGACATGGAGGTCTTGCCGGCGGCGTCGCCGAGGATGCGCTCGACGGCGCCCAGCTCGATGCCGTCGGCCATGGTCGAGGTGCCGTGGGCGTTGATATAGTCGATCTGGTCGGCGGTGACGCCGGCGTCCTTGAGAGCGGCCCTCATGGCGCGGAAGCCGCCGTCGCCGTCCTCGACCGGGGCGGTGATGTGGTAGGCGTCGCCGGAGAGGCCGTAGCCGGCCACCTCGGCGTAGATCTTGGCCCCGCGGGCCTTGGCGTGCTCGTATTCCTCCAGCACCAGGATGCCCGCGCCCTCGCCCATGACGAAGCCGTCGCGATCCTTGTCGTAGGGGCGACTGGCCTTCTCGGGCGCGTCGTTGAAGGAGGTGACCATGGCGCGGCAGGCGACGAAGCCCGCGACGCCCACCGGGCAGATGGCGGCCTCCGCGCCGCCGGCGATCATCACCTCGGCGTCGCCGTACTTGATCAGCCGCGCGGCGTCGCCGATGGCGTGCGCCCCGGTGGCGCAGGCGGTGACCACGGCGTGGTTGGGGCCCTTGAAGCCGTAGCGGATGGAGACCTGGCCGCTGGCCAGGTTGATCAGCGCCGAGGGGATGAAGAAGGGGCTGACCCGGCGGGGGCCCTTCTCGTGCATCTCGATCGAGGTGCGCTCGATGGTGGCCAGGCCGCCGATGCCGGAGCCGATCATCACCCCGGTCCGCTCGCGGTCCTCCTCGCCCTCAGGCATCCACCCGGCGTCGCGCACCGCCTCGTCGGCGGCGGCCATGGCGTAGAGGATGAAGTCGTCGATCCGCCGCTGGTCCTTGGGCGAGACCGACTTGTCGGGATCGAAGGAGAACGGATCGTCGGGCGAGCCGCCGCCGCGGCCGTCGACCCGCGGCACCTCGCAGGCCACCTCGCAGCCGAAGCCGGTGGGATCGAAGGTGGTGATCCGGCCGGCGCCCGACTTGCCGGCCAGGATCTGCGCCCAAGTGCGCTCGGTCCCTTGGCCCAGGGGGGTCAGCAGACCGATTCCCGTGACGACGACTCGACGCATGGCGTTCCTCAAACGAAGACCGCCGCGGCTGGGCTGACCCGAGCGACGCGGCGGCCTGAATTCTACAGCCGAATCAGCTCTTTAGGCGCCTAGACGCTCCTGGATGAACTTCACGGCGTCGCCGACGGTCTGGATGTGCTCGGCGGCGTCGTCCGGAATCTCGATGTCGAACTCCTCCTCGAACGCCATCACCAGCTCGACATTGTCGAGGCTGTCGGCGCCCAGATCGTCGATGAAGCTGGCCTTCTCGGTGACCTTCTCCGGATCGGCGTCCAGGTGTTCGATAACGATCTTGCGGACGCGCTCTAGGACGTCGGACATCAGTTAGGTCCCTCTGAAAGTTCAGGCTCTGCATCGGCGAGCCGGCCGGTGAAGTCAACCGTCCGGATCGGCCACATTCCAAGTCGGTTGGCGCGTTAGCATGTTCCTCCGAGGCAGGCGAGCCTCAGATCGTCGGCCGGCTAGATCATCGCCATGCCGCCGTTGACGTGCAGGGTCTGGCCGGTGACGTAGCCGGCCTCGTTGCTGGCCAGGTAGACGCAGGCCGCCGCGACGTCGTCGCCGGCGC
>JAQGIX010000330.1 GCA_028290925.1 Phenylobacterium sp.
GCCGTGGGCGGCCGCTACGACGGCCTGCTGGCCCGCCTGGGCGGCGGCCCCGCGCGGGCCGTGGGCTGCGTGGTCCGGCCCTGGCGAGCCTATGCGGGGGGCGAGTCGTGAGCCCTCTTCGCCGAGGCTTCGAAGGCTGCATCAGCCGGTCCTGCGAAGCTCCCGTCAGGAGCCCAGCAGGATGAGCGGACCGTTGATCATCGCGGTCCCGTCCAAGGGCCGGCTGAAGGAGCAGGTGGAGGCCTGGCTGGCCGACTGCGGGCTCGACCTGCAGGCGGTAGGCGGCGCCCGCGGCTATCTGGGCGGGCTCAAGGGCCTGCCCGACGCCCAGGTGCGGCTGCTGTCGGCCGGCGACATCGCCGACGCCTTGGACAGCGGCGAGGCCCACCTCGGAATCACCGGCGAGGACCTGCTGCGCGAGCGCGGCGAAGAGCTCGACGCCCGCATCGTGCTCTTGAAGGCCCTGGGCTTCGGCCGCGCCGACCTGGTGGTGGCCGCGCCCAAGAGCTGGCTCGACGTGGAGACCATGGCGGACCTGGAGGAGGTGGCGCACGACTACCTGGCCCGCACCGGCCGACGCCTGCGGGTGGCCACCAAGTACCTGGCCCAGACCCGGGCCTTCTTCGCCCGCCATGGGGTGGTCGACTACCGAATCACCGAATCGAGCGGCGCCACCGAAGGCGCGCCGGCCGCAGGCGCGGCGGAGCTGGTCGTCGACATCACCACCACCGGGGCGACGCTCGCGGCCAACGGGCTGAAGGTGCTGGCCGACGGGTTGATCCTCAAGAGCCAGGCGCAGCTGGCCGCCAGCCTCAAGGCGGGCTGGAGCCAGGGCCAGCTGGCGGCGGCCGAGCGGTTGCTGAGGATCGTCGAGGCGCGGACCGCGGCCCTGGCGAGCGCGACGCTCACCTGGCCGGCGACCGGCGAGACGGCCGAAGCCAAGGTCGTCGACGCCCTGGTGGCGGCCGGCGCGAGCCGCAGGCCGCATGGCCTGCTGGTGGAGATTGGCCAATTGGCCCAGGCGTCGCTGGCCTTGACCGCGGCGGGTCTTGGCCCGGTGACCGCCGCCAGGCCCGACTTCGTTTTCGAGGTGAGCTGTCCGCCGCTCGAGGCGCTGCGAGCTCGAGTATTTTGACGCTACAGTCAAAAGACAGTGTAAATTCTACCCTGCTCGCGAAATTCTGATCGCGCATTGCCGAGCAAGGGCTCGCATACCGTTGACTCGGGAAGAAAATTGCCGTTCTTTCATGTCGCGAGAGACATGAAGGCACAAGTCCTGAGGTCTCCGGCGTTTCGGGGAGGAAACGCCCGCTCATTAGAGCGACTGCTCAAGATCCGGCCCGCTGCGATTATCCCCCGCAGCGGGCCATATTTTTGCGTGCAGCTGATTTTTAGCGGAAGAGTCAAAAATCGTTCCCAGGCCCTTGATGGGGAGGGTCGAGTCGCGGAACGCGACCGGGATGGGGCAGTCATGGTCAAGCTCCGAGATCGGGCCTAGCCCACGCGTCCTCACCCGTCCGCGCTTCGCGCGTCCATCCTCCCCATGACGGGGAGGGTGTGGCTCACCAGATGTGCACGCGATCCGCCGGCGCGACGTACATCGTGTCGCCGGCCTTGACGCCGAACGCCTGGTAGAAGGCGTCGATGTTGCGCATCGGCACGTCCACCCGCGCCCGGTTGGGCGAGTGCGGGTCGGAGACCAGCTGCTGGCGCAGCCGGTCGTCGCGGGTCTTGCCCCGCCACACCTGCGCCCAGCCGAGGAACACGCGCTGGTCGCCGGTCAGGCCGTCGATGATCGGCGCCGGCTGGCCTTTCAGCGAGGCGTGGTAGGCGTCGAGCGCCAGCAGCAGGCCGCCCAGGTCGGCGATGTTCTCGCCCATGGTCAGGTCGCCGTTGATGTGCGCGCCGGGCAGCACCTCGAAGGCGCCATAGGCCTTGCCCAGCTTCACCGCCTCGGCTTCGAATCGCTTGGCGTCGTCCGCGGTCCACCAGTCGGTCAGCCGCCCCTTGGCGTCGTAGCGGCGGCCCTGGTCGTCGAAGCCATGGGTCAGCTCGTGGCCGATCACCCCGCCGATGCCGCCGTAGTTGATCGCCGGATCGCCTTCCGGATCGAAGAACGGCGGCTGCAGGATGGCGGCCGGGAAGACGATCTCGTTGCCGGTCGGGTTGTAGTAGGCGTTGATGGTCGGCGGCGTCATGCCCCACTCGGCCTTGTCCACCGGCCCGCCGAGGCGGCCCGTGCGGAACGCCCAGTCGAAGGCCGAGGCCCGCTCGACGTTGCCGTAGAGGTCGCCGTCCTTGATCACCAGGCCGGAATAGTCGCGCCACTTGTCCGGATAGCCGATCTTCACCCGCAGGCTGACCAGCTTCTCCAGCGCCTTGTCCTTGGTCGCCGGGCTCATCCAGTCGAGCTTCTCGATGCGGGCCCTCATGGCGGTGCGGATGTCGCCCACCAGGGTCAGCATCTTGGCCTTGCTCTCGGCCGGGAAGTAGGCCTCGACATAGGTCTTGCCCAGCGCCTCGCCGATCTGGCCGTCAACCAGGCCGACGCCCCGCTTCCAGCGCGGCTGCTGCGTCAGCTGACCGCCCAGCGTCTTGCTGCGAAAGTCGAAGTTCGCCTCGTCGAAGGCCTTCGACAGATAGGGCGCGGCCTGGTCGGCCAGGGTGAAAGCCTGCCACGCCTTCAGGGTCTCGATCGGGGCCTGGGCGTAGAGCGCGGCGATCTTCGGGAAGGCGGTCTTCTCGCTCACCACCACCTGGCTCACCTTGGTCAGCTTGGCGCCCTGCAAAAAGGCCGCCCAGTCGAAGCCCGGCGCGAGCTCGCCAAGCTTCGCTGTGGGCGTGGCGTTATACATCTTGTTGTCGTCGCGGCGCTCGGCCCGGGTCCAGGAGACCTTGGCGATCTCGGTCTCGAAGGCGACGATCGCCTTGGCGTTCGCGGCCGGCTTGGGCCAATGGGCCAACGTCAGCATCTTGGCCACGTACTGCTCGTACTTGGCCTTCTGCGGCGCGAAGCTGGCCTCCAGGTAATAGTCGCGGTCCGGCAGGCCCAGGCCCGCCTGGCCGAGATAGACCGCGTAGTGGTCCGGATCCTTGGCGTCCTCGGAGATCTGGGCGCCGAAGATGGACCCGCCGAAGTGGCCCATGGAGGCGCCCATCAGCCGGGCCAGGTCGCTCTTGGTCTTGGCCGCCTTGATGCGGGCGAGGTCGGCGGCCATCGGCTTGGCGCCCAGGGCCTCCACCTTCGCCTCGTCCAGATAGCTGCGGTAGAGCGCGCCCACCTGGGCCCGCTCGCCGGTGGCGGCCTTGTCGGCGGCGGTCTTCTCGACCACCGCGCGCATGCGGTTCCGCGACAGCTCGTTCAGGGCGTCGAAGGCCCCGTAGCGCGTCCGGTCCGCCGGGATCACCAGCGTCTTCAGGTAGCTGCCGTTGGCGTACTGGAAGAAGTCCTCCCCCGGGGTGACGGCCGGGTCGCGACCGGCGAGGTCATAGCCCCAGGTCCCCAGCCGCGGCGCCTTGGTGAGGTCCGGGGCGGCCGCGGCCGAGGCCTGCGCCGGCGCGGCGGTCGTGGCGGCCAAGGCCGGACATGCGGACAGAAGGGCTGCCGCCGAAGCGGCCCCAAGCCAGAAAGTCTTCATCGATGAGCACTCATCCCGAAAAAATTGCCGACCGCGACCATGCCTCGGCCGTCCCGGTTTGCGTCGTTATTTTTTTGTCACGAAATGCGGCCGTTCGAAGCCGCGGCGGGATCGCGCGACCTAATGCCCCATTCGGCTCCCGGCGGCCGCAGGCGCCGGCCCGCCGCCGGTCCCCACGGCGAAGTCCACCGCCAGGCGCCGGCCGCTTGCGAACACCAAGGTGGCCGGCAGCCGGTCGCCCGGCTTCAGGGTGCGGGTCAGATCCTGGAACATCAG
>JAQGIX010000374.1 GCA_028290925.1 Phenylobacterium sp.
CAAGGCGTTGATGCTTTCGGCCAGCAGCGCCTTGGTGAACGCCGGGTCACGCTCGAGGCGGGCCTTCATCGTCGCCTTGAACGGCCTGGTCGGGCCCATCACACTTCCCCTCGCCGTGCGGTTGTCGCGTCAGGCGATCGCCTGCAGCCCCTTGGCCTTCACCAGGTTCAGCAGCTTCAGCGAAGGTCCGTCGGGGCGCTTCTCGCCGCGCTCCCACTTGCTCACGGCATCCTTGCGGACATTGAGGTAGCTGGCGAACACCGGCTGGGAGACCTGTTCGCGCTCCCGAAGCGCCCGGATCTCTTCCGGCGCCATCGGCGTCACGGGCGTGAGGCACATGGCGTCGAACTCGCGCATGGTCGCCTTGTCGACGAGGCCAACCTTGTGCAGACCTTTTACGGACTCGTGCACCGTCGCGAGGATGTCGGATTCAGCCTTTCGCGATTTGCTTGGCATCGTTCCCGATCTCCACAAGTTCACCGCTGCTCACGGCCTCATCCAATTCCTGTTCGCCGTAGCTCAGGAGGAGCGCTGAGTAGGCTCTTAACGCCTCCAACTCCTTCGCCGCGATGTTCGCCCTAACGCTCTTGGCGAACCCGTAGATGAAGAAGCACGACTGACCCGCGCGGAACGCCAGGATCGTACGGAAGCCGCCGGACTTGCCTCCGCCTGCACGCGCCACCCGCTGTTTGTAGACGCCACCGCCGAGGTCCGCATCGAAGCGTCCTTCGATGACCTCGGCCGCCGCGGCCATCAGTTGCGCGTCCGCAATTCCTGCCTTCCGCGCAAGCCGCGCAAAGGCCTTCGTCTTGTAGACGCTCATACGACTTGCGCGTCGCGCCATATGTAGCTCTCAGAGCTATATATATCAAGCCCTACGCCACCCGCGTCGCCGCAAGGGCGTGCAGGGACTCCGGCCGCAGGTGGGTGTAGCGGCGCAGCATCTTCCAGTCCTTGTGCCCGGTGACCAGCGCCACCTGCTCGATGGCGAACCCGGCTTCGAACAGCCGACTCGCCGCCTCGTGCCGCAGGTCGTGGAAGTGGAGGTCGTCGATGGAGAGGCGCTGGCAGGCCCGCGTGAACACGTTGCTCACCGACTTGTGGTTCACGGGGAAGATGCGGTCGTAGGCGTTGTGGCGGCAGGCCCGCTGTTCCTCGATGAGCGCCAGGGCGTCGTAGCCCGAGACGGCGAGCAGTGGGATGCGCTGGTCGTTGCCCGTCTTGGCGCGCGGATCCTTGCGGTCGCGGATCGTCAGCATCCGCGTGCGGGGATTCAAGTCGTTCCAAGTGACGCGGCAGATCTCCTCCTGCCGCATAGCCGTGGCGATCGCGAAGCGGATGATCCGGCCCATGGGGATCAGTTGGCGCGGATTGGTCTCGAAGTGGGCGATCAGCCGCGCGATCTCCTCCTCCGTCGGCCGGCGGTCGCGCTCGCGGCTGTGGCCCACCAGGCCCAGGCGCTTCAGCGCG
The DNA here is from genome assembly GCA_028290925.1 of Phenylobacterium sp. Taxonomy (GTDB): domain Bacteria; phylum Pseudomonadota; class Alphaproteobacteria; order Caulobacterales; family Caulobacteraceae; genus Phenylobacterium. The sequence continues at coordinate 1,471 of JAQGIX010000374.1, forward strand.
AACCGGCCGTGGTCGAAGGGCTCCGCGCGGACTGGGATACCGTGCACGGCGGCCGCGTGTTGCACCACCAGCTTGATGAAGCCGACGTCGATGCCGATTGTCGTGGGTCCCGCGCCCTGGCGCATACGCCGGCGGCCGAACTCCACGATCCGTTCCCGATCGAGGTCGTTGATGCTGACGTCCCCGAGCTCGCGCTTGAGAGCCAGGAGCGTCGCCTCCTTGGTTCGGCCGGGCGCCTTGCCGACCTCCTTCATGTCCGCAATGTGCAGGTCGACGAGATCGCCGAACGTCTGGACGCCCGTGGTGCGGCGGGTCTTCGGGGTCTCGCCCCTGTCGATCTCCCGCTCTCGGTCAATCGCCCAGTCCTTGGCGTCCTGGTGGCGGGCGAAGGTTTCACTGAGGGTAAGACCCTTGCGGCGGACCTGGGCCCGCCAGCGGCCCGATTTCTGTCTGCGGATGGTGGCCATTTCGGGTGCAAATCCGGTGCAGTGAGATCGGAAAAGGGGGCGAAATCGGGCGCAAGATCGCGTAAGAAAGTGCACCCGTTCGTTCACCTAGTGCATTGAAAGCTAAGACATAAGTGACTGAAAAGCAAGATAAAATTCTTGCCATTGCGCCCATGATGGACTGGACGGACCGGCACTGCCGGGTCCTGCACCGGACGCTGAGCGCCCGGGCGCGGCTCTATACCGAGATGCTGACCACCGGGGCGGTGCTGCACGGCGACCGGGCCCGGCTGCTGGCCTTCGATCCCGTCGAGCACCCGGTGGCCCTGCAGCTGGGCGGCTCCGAGCCGGCCGACCTGGCGGCCGCCGCCCGCATCGGCGAGGCCGAGGGCTACGACGAGATCAACCTCAATGTCGGCTGCCCCTCGGACCGGGTGCAGTCCGGCCGCTTCGGGGCCTGCCTGATGCGCGAGCCGGAGCTGGTCGCCGAGGGCATGGCGGCGATCGCCGCGGCCGTGAAGGTCCCGGCGACGGTCAAGTGCCGCCTGGGCGTCGACGACCAGGATGCCGAAGAGAGCCTGTTCCGGCTGGTGGACCTCTGCGCCCAGGCCGGCGTGCGCCACTTCACTGTCCATGCCCGCAAGGCCTGGCTGAAGGGCCTGTCGCCGAAGGAGAACCGGGACGTGCCCCCGCTGGACTATCGGCTGGTCTATCGGCTGAAGCGCGAGCGGCCGGAGCTGACCATCGTGATCAACGGCGGGATCGGCTCTCTGGAGGAGGCGCAGGCGCATCTCGCCCATGTGGACGGGGTGATGCTGGGCCGCGCCGCCTATCATACCCCGGCGATGCTCGGCGAGGTCGACGCGCGGCTGTTCGGGGCGGGCGCGGCGGTGAGCGCCGGCGAGGCGGTGGCGCGCTACCGGCCCTATGTGGCCCGCGAACTCGCCCGGGGGACGCATCTCGCCGCCATGACCCGGCACATGCTGGGGCTGTTCCACGGCGCGCCGGGCGCCAGGAGCTGGCGGCGGATCCTCACGGTCGAAGGCGTGAAATCCGGCGCCGGGCTCGAGGTGATCGACCAGGCGCTGGCGGCGGTCTCAGGGCTGCAGGACGAGCGCGCCGCGGGTCGCCTCGAAGCGGGACAGGCGGCCTAGGTAGGTCATCCCCAAGAGCGAGGTGTCGAGGCCCTTCTCGATGACCAGGGCGTCGACGTTGTCGAGCCGGGCGCCGGCGACGGTGATGCTGGCCAACCGCACCGCGGCCGCGCGGATCTGGCCGCCCGCGGTGACCACCTTATAGCCATAGTGCAGGTCGGCCGGATCGATGCCGAGGCGCTGGGCGTCCTCGGGCGTCAGGGCCACCGCGGTCGCCCCGGTGTCGACCAGGAAGCGCACCGTGCGGCCGTTGACCTCGCCATCGGCCCAGAAGTGGCCGTCGCTGGATTTCAGGATCGCCTTGGAGGCGCGCTGGCCGCGCGGCGCCTCGAAGGCGGTGAGGAAGGGGGCCTCGGCGCGGGCCGCGCGCAGCTCGGCGGGCCTCGGCGACATCGCCACGACCGCGCCCGCCGCCCCGACGGCGGAGGCCGCGGCGATCACCGCCACGCTGGCGAGTTTCAGAATGCTGGACACTGAGGGCTCTATCCTGCCAGCGACCGCTGCGGCCTGGTGTGGAGGCGGAGGTTAGGCCCGGGGGGTTGTTAAGCTATGAACGCCGCAGGACATCCTCAGCGGACCATCCCCAGTTTCTCCGGGCGGATACGGCTTCGCCGGGCGGGAAGCTCCGCCATCAGCCGGGCGCGCTCATCCTCGGAGAACCGCGTCCAGGTCGCCACCTCCTGCAGGGTCCGGTAGCACCCCAGGCAAAGGCCGCTCTCGCCGTCCACGACGCAGACCTGGATGCAGGGCGTCTTGATCGGCGGGGGCGGGCGGGTCGCGTCGGTCATGGCAGGGGCAGAGCGTAGGTGACAGTGGCCTGGGCCGCCAGCCGGTCGGGCCCCTCGGTCCAGAGCCTGACGTCGCACACGGCGTTGCGGCGGCCAAGCCGCAGCATCTGGGCCTCGGCCTGGAGGTCGCCGGGTTTCGCGCCGCGCAGGAAGTTCATGGTCAGCGACGAGGTCACCGCCATCAGCTGCTCGCCCACATGCGCCAGAACCAGGGCATAGGCCGCGGTGTCGGCCAGGGACATCAGCGCGGGCCCGGAGACCACGCCGCCGGGTCGCAGATAGGCCTCGCTATAGGGGGTCATCACCCGAACGCGGCCCGGTGCGACCTCCAGCACGGTGGGAAAGGCCTCCGGCCGGGCGCTGGGAAAGGCGCGGCGCAGGACGGCGTTGACGCCATCGACGTCGAGGACGGGCTGCAGATCGGCCATGCCCCTTATTGGCGAAGCACGGCCAACATTACAAGTTGTTTATGGTAACAAGTAACGTCAACGTATCATGTCAGAATCTTAACAATAGATCTCCGGACATTACTGCTAATTCATTTGAATATTGCTTACCGAGAATTCAAGTTCTGCTTGCGTCCAATCCAAGGGAGAACTGTCATGAAAGTCGCCGCCATCGCGTTTGTCGCGCTTGGTCTCGCCGTCGCCGGCTCCGCCGCGGCCAGCAGCCGGGTGACCGACGTGGACTATCTCAAAGCCAACCGCTGCAAGGGCCTCGCCTCCGGCATGGGCGCCGACACGGCGGGCCTCGACGCCTTCATCAAGACCGAGGGCCGCAGCCGGATCGACTACGTGCTGCGCCGCGGCGAGGAGGAGGCGACCCGCGCCAAGCGCCAGACCGCCGACGCCAACCAGAAGGACCGCCTCTCCGCCGAGCTTTCCGGCGGCTGCGCCGCTTACATGGGCGGAAGCAAGTCGGCCCCCGGCCAATAGCCGGCCCGCGCCCCAACGCTCTCCAGCCCTCGGCCGACCTTGGCCAAGCGCGTCGCGCCACCCGGCCGGCGCGCTTTTCTTGCGCGCCGGCTATCGATCCAAGGATTGGAGCGCCGCCGGACGCAAAACGGGTTCCCACGTTTGCTGGCGGCGCTCCGGCGCGCTTCTTGTCTCGCGATCCTGGAACTGAGCGGCGCTGTAGGCTTTCCTGTGCGGCTGCACCGGCGCGGCGCATACTGGGGCGAGATGACGGTCTTCAGACCCGGCGACACCTGCTGGCGCACGGCGCAGGCTTCACGCGCGGCCTTCCTGATCGACAACGAGGCGTTCTTCACCGCCGTGTTCGACGCGCTCAACAAGGCGCGGCGCTCCGTCCTGCTGTTGGGCTGGGGGTTCGATCCCCGCACCCGGCTGTTCCCCGACGGCTATGACGGCCCCGACGATCCCGACGAGGTGGGCCGCATCCTGGTGGAGCTGGCCTGCGCGCGCCCCGAGCTCGATGTCCGATTGCTGATCTGGAAGTCGGCCCTGCCGATCAGCGCCAGCCAGGAGTTCTTTCCGCACAAGGCCAGGCGCTATTTCCACAACACGCCGGTGCGCTTCGTGCTCGACGATGCGGTGCCGTTCGGCGCGTGCCATCACCAGAAGGTGCTGGTCATCGACGACCGGCTGGCCTTCTGCGGCGGCGGCGACATCTCGGTCGACCGCTGGGACAGCCCCGCCCACCTCGACGACGACCGGCGGCGGATCATGCCCAAGCAGGAGGAGCACGCGCCGCGCCATGAGGTGATGATGATGGTCGACGGCGCCGCGGCCAAGGCGCTGGCCGATCTCGCCCGCGAGCGCTGGCGGCGGGCCACCGACGAAGTGCTCCCTGAGCCCGACGACGCCGGCGGCGATCCCTGGCCCGACCACGTGCCGGCCCACATGACCGAGGTGGAGGTGGCGATCGAGCGCACCGAGCCCGCGTGGAAGGGCCGCCCGATGGTCGACGAGATCCGCCGGCTGAACCTCGCCTGCATCGCGACGGCCAAGGACACGATCTACCTGGAGAACCAGTATTTCACCTCGCCGCTGGTCACCGAGGCCCTGGCCGCGCGGCTGGCGGAGCCCGACGGGCCGGAGGTGGTGCTGGTCTCGACGGCCAGGGCGCCCAGCTGGTTCGACCAACTGACCATGGACCGGGCGCGGGCGACCATGATCTGGCGGCTGCGCGCGGCCGACGTCTTCGGCCGTTTCCGCGGCTATTGCCCGGTCACCGCCGGGCGGGAGACGATCATCGTCCACTCCAAGGTCAGCGTCATCGACGACCGCGTGGTCCGGGTGGGCTCGGCCAACCTCAACAACCGCTCCGGCGGCTTCGACACCGAATGCGAGCTTGGCCTCGAGTGCGACGGCGAGGCCGAGCGGCTGGCCATCGCCGCCTTCCGCGACCGGCTGGTCGGTCACTTCATGGGCGTGACCGGCGATGCGGTGGCCAAGGCGAGGGTCGAGTTCGGCGGGCTGGGCGCGGCGATCGACACCCTCAACCGCGAGGGCCGGCTCGCGCCCATCGAGCCGCCGAAGATGACCGCCTTCGGGGAGTTCGTGGCCGCCTACCACATCGGCGATCCGGCCGATGTGAGCGACTCGTGGCGGCTGGACCGCCGCCGTGAGCGGCTGATGCGCGAGGCTCGCGCGATCGCCGAGGCGCGCCGGCGGGCTTAGGCCACCGTGAAATCCATCACCAGCGGCAGGTGGTCCGAAGCCAGTCGGGTCAAGGGATCGAACGGGGCGAAGACGTCCGTCACCCGGATTTCCGGGCTGACGAACAGATGATCGATCCGCAGGACCGGCAGCGGTGAGGGGAAGGTCGAGGTGGGCGTCCGCTTGGGCGCGAGGTTGCGGGCAGGCTGTAGCTTGGCGGTGAGCGTGCGGTACACCACCGAGGCGCCGGTGGCGTTGAAATCGCCCAGCAGGATGCGCGGGCCCTCACAATGCGGGTGCTCCAGCCAGGCCGGCCCGGCCAGCCACGCCGCCTGGATCTGCTGCTCGCGCGGCACCAGGCCGAGATGGGTGTTGATCACCTGCACGGTCTTGCCGTCGATCTCCACCTCGACCCACAGGGCGCCGCGCGGCTCCAGCGCCCGCATCCGGTCGTAGCCGGGCAGGGGACCCACCTGCACCAACCGCTCCGGATAGCAGGTGAGGATGGCGTCGCCGTAGCGCTCCTCCTCGACGGTGAGCGCGGCATGGAAGTGGCTGGACATGCCGAGCCGCCGGGCGATCTCGTGGGCCTGGTCGACGTGGTCGGTGCGCGCCCGGCCGACGTCCAGCTCCTGCAGGGCCACGATGTCGGGCTCGAGCCGGGCCAGCACGTCGGCGATGCGGGCCACGTTCAGCCGGCGGTCGTTCCCGACGCAGCGATGGACATTGTAGGTCACGATGCGGGGCATGGGTGTCGCCAGCGGTGCACGTCCAGGGCCGCCAAGGCAAGCGAACGGCTGGAGCGGGGCGCCGGTTCGAGGTTAAGCTGCGGCCGGGCGCCGGGAGGGGAGCCCCGCAGATGCTGCTGCCGATCGCATTGGCCGTTGCTCTTCTGGCGCAGGCGACGCCCGCAGCGCCCGACGTCGCTGCGCCTTCCGAGGCGGAGCTCAGGAACAGCCCGCACTGGCTCCGCCTGCCGAGCCCGGCCGAGCTCGCCGCGGCCTATCCCGCGGACGCGCGCCGCGGGGCGGTGGGCGGCTCGGCGTTGATCGCCTGCACACTCGACGCCGATGGGCGGCTCCGGGCCTGCCAGCTGGTTTCCGAGAGCCCGCCGGGCCAGGGCTTCGGCGC
>JAQGIX010000394.1 GCA_028290925.1 Phenylobacterium sp.
CCTGGCGCGCGGCGGCGCTGGGGCTGCGGTCCGGAGCCGGCGTGCGGCCGGGCGCGCCCTGCGCCAGGGCCGAGGCGCCGAGCGCGAGAGAGAAAATACCCGCGAAGGCGGCGACGAGCGGACGGACCATGGACGCAACTTCCCCAACCTTGGCGCCGACAACCCGCGCCCCCCTTGGCGGCGCGATAAAACCTGACCGTCCGGCATTCCGCAACGGGCCTGGCGACAACGCGGTTCGCCGAGCGCCTGACCGCGCCGTTCAGCCTGGGTTCAGGCGCCGCGCGTTAAGCCTTCCTGTAAGGACGCCGGTTCCCCATATCGGACCGGCCGGAAGGAGGTTCCGAGCATGCGTAAGATCCTCGCCGCCGGCCTGGCGGCACTCACCTTCGGCGGCGCCGTTGCAGCCGCCGCCCTGCCCACCGCAGCGGCCGCCCGCGAATGGCGCGGCGGCGGCTATGGCGGCGGCTACGGCGGCTACGGCGGCCGCGGCTATGGCTACGGCGGCGACGGGGGCCGTCACCACGGCGACAACGGCGGCGCGGCGATCGTCGCCGGGATCGCCGGCCTGGCGATCGGCGCGGCCCTGGCCAACAGCGGCCACCACCGCGACTATGACCGCGGCTATTACGGCCGTGGCTACTACGGCCGCGGCGATTACGGCCGCGGCGGCTACGCCTACGGCTATGGCTCCGGCTATGGCTCCGGCTATTACGATGACGACGACTACGGCTACCGGTCCTACGCGGTGTGCGAGAGCCGCCGTTGGGTCTGGGACCCCTACATCGGCCGCCGCGTCCTGGTGACCAGCCACTACGCCTGCTAGCGGCTCAGCCCTCCACGGCGAACGTCAGCCCGGCGTTCGCCTGCAGGCGCTCGACCAGCTTGGCGCGCATGGCCGCGCCGGGCGTCCAGACGCCGCCGCGCGTGTCGGCGCAGTCGCCGATCAGGCAGAGCGCGGTCTCGGCGATCATCTTCGAGGTGGAGCCGTAGCCCGGGTCCCGGTCGCCCTTGACGCTGACCCGGACCTGGCGGCCGCCCTCGGCGACGGCGACGAACAGGATGTCGAAGAAACCCGCCTCCCGCTCCGCCTTCGAAGGCCCCTCCCCCGGCTTCGGGCCACCCTCGCCCAGCGCGGTGAAGTCGGTGGGCGCGCCAGGAACCACGATGGCCATCTCGTCGTAGAGGAAGTCCGTCCCGTACGGGTGGCCCATCAGGGCGTTCGAGCGGTGGACGTTCTTGGTGTTGATCATCGCCATCATGAACGGGCCGACGTCAGCGCCCAGATCCGGATCGTGCTGCGGCTGGTCGCCGCGCGGCTGCTCGGGGCCCCGGAAGCCGGGCGTCAGCGAGAACGGGTCGAGCAGGATCGGCAGCACGCCGGGGTCCTTCTGCACCGCCGCCATGGTCGCAGCCCCCGAGGCCGCCGTGCCGCCGGAGAGACCGCCCTGGATGGCGCGCACCCGGCCCTTCACGTGCCGGGCCGGTGCGCCCAGCACCTGCTTGGCCGTCTGCTGAGCGAAGAACACGCCGAGCTCGAAGGGGATGGAATCGAAGCCGCAGGAGAGGCAGATGCGCGCCCCGCTCTGCCTGGCGGTGGCGTCGTGGGCCGCGATCACCGTGGCCATCCAGTTCACCTCGCCGCAGAGGTCGAGGTAGTCGGTCCCCGCGGCGGCGCAGGCGGCGACCAGGGCGTCGCCGTAGAGCTGGTAGGGCCCTACCGTGGTGATCACCGCCTTGGTCCGCCGGACCATGGCGTCCAGCGCGGCGGGATCGTCGGCGTCGGCGGTGATCAGCGGCGTCTCTTTCGGCGCGCCGATCTCGTCGCGGACCTGCGCCAGCTTGGCGGCGCTGCGGCCGGCCATGGCCCATTTGACCGGACCGCCGAGCCCATAGCGCCCGGCCAGGTGCTCGGCCACCAGCCGGCCGGTGTAGCCGCTGGCGCCATAGACGATGATGTCCAATTCGGCCGCCGGGTTCATGCGCGCCTCCCCTGATCTGCAGCGGCGCACCATGCCCAGGGTTTACTGGGCAAGCAAACGGGCGGCGTGAAACGGAACGGGAACATGCTATAGGCGGGGCATGGCCGACGCGGGCGCGAACCTCCCCGATCTTCTGCCGGCCCGGTTCCAGGCGTGGTTCGCGGGGCGCGGCTGGGCGGCGCGCAGCCACCAGCTGGAGATGATCGAGAAGGCCCGGGCGGGGCGCGACGCGCTGCTGATCGCGCCGACCGGCGGCGGCAAGACCCTGGCCGGCTTCCTGCCCAGCCTGATCGAGCTTTCGGAGCGGCCGCCGGCCAACACACCGCCCGGGCTGCACACCCTCTACATCTCGCCGCTGAAGGCGCTGGCGGTGGACGTGGAGCGCAACCTCGGCCAGCCGATCCTGGAGATGGGGCTGGCGATCACCGCGGAATCGCGGACCGGCGACACCGGCCTCTCGCGCCGCCAGCGGCAGCGGGTGAAGCCGCCGGAGATCCTGCTGACCACGCCCGAGCAGCTGGCCCTGCTCTGCGCCTGGGAAGGGGCGCGGCTGCTGTTCGAGGGCCTCCGGTGCGTGATCCTCGACGAGATCCACACCCTGCACGCCTCCAAGCGCGGCGACCTGCTGGCGCTGGACCTGGCGCGGCTCTCGACGCTCGCCCCCAACATGCGCCGCGTCGGGCTCTCGGCGACGGTGGACGATCCGGAGGTGATCAAGCGCTGGATGGCGGGACCGGCGGGACCGGGCGCCTTCGACCTGGTCCGCGGGCCCCCGGGCGCCGCGCCGATCGTCGACATGCTGCTGTCGGAAGGTCGGGTGCCGTGGGCCGGGCATACCGCGCAGCACGCCATGGCGGAGGTCTATGAGGCGATCCAGCGCTCGAAGACCGCGCTGGTGTTCGTCAACACGAGGTTCCAAGCCGAATTCGCGTTCCAGGAACTCTGGCGGCTGAACGAGGACGCCCTGCCGATCGCCCTGCATCACGGCAGCCTCGCCGCCGAGCAGCGGCGCAAGGTCGAGGCGGCGATGGCCAAGGGCAGCCTGCGCGCCGTGGTCTGCACCTCGACGCTGGACCTGGGCATCGACTGGGGCGACGTGGACCTGGTGATCCAGCTCGCCTCGCCGAAGGGCGCGGCCAGAATGGTGCAGCGGATCGGACGGGCCAACCACCGGCTGGACGAGCCGTCCCGGGCGCTGTTCGTCCCCGCCAACCGGTTCGAGATGCTGGAGTGCCAGGCGGCCCGCGAGGCCATCGCGGCCAATGTGCTGGACGGCGACCCGCCGCGCGACGGGGCGCTGGACGTGCTGGCCCAGCACGTCATGGGCTGCGCCTGCGCCGAGCCCTTCGACCTGCTCAAGCTCTACGACGAGGTCATCACCGCCGGGCCCTATCGCGACCTGGCGTGGGAGGACTTCGAGCAGGTGGTCGATTTCGTCTCCACCGGCGGCTACGCGCTCAAGACCTACGACCGCTTCCGGCGGATCGTGAAGGGCCCGGACGGGCTCTGGAAGGTGCGCAACGGCGAGATCGCCCAGCGGCACCGGCTGAACGTCGGGGCCATCGTCTCGCCGGCCATGCTGGCGGTGCGGATCGCCGGGCGCCGCGGCTCGGTGGGACGCAAGATCGGCGAGATCGAGGAGGGCATGCTGGAAATGCTCGATCCTGGCGACACCTTCGTGTTCGCCGGCCAGGTCTGGGAGCTGGTGGGGATCACCAACCTCGACGTTCTGGTGCGGCCGGGCGGGGCCAAGGACCCCAAGATGCCGTCCTGGGGCGGCTCGAAGTTCGCGCTGTCCACCTTCCTCGCGGCGCGGGTGCGCCAGCTGATGACCGACCAGGAGCACTGGAAGGTGCTGCCGGCCGACGTGCGCGAATGGCTGGAGGCGCAGCGCGACCGCTCGGTGATCCCCGACGAGGACGAGATGCTGCTGGAGACCTTCCAGCGCGGCCACCGGCATTTCATGGTCTGCTACCCGTTCGAGGGGCGGCTGGCCCACACCACGCTCGCCATGCTGCTGACCCGGCGGCTGGAGCGGGTGGGCGCGGCGCCCCTGGGCTTCGTCTGCAACGACTACGCCCTGGCGGTGTGGGCGCTGAAGCCGCTCGACGACCTCGACTTCGGCGCGCTGTTCAACGAGGACATGCTGGGCGACGACCTGGAAGCCTGGCTGGCCGAGAGCTTCATGATGAAGCGGGCCTTCAAGGGCTGCGCGATCATCGCCGGGCTGATCGAGCGGCGCTTCCCGGGCGACCACCAGAAGACCGGCCGGCAGATCACCTTCTCCACCGACCTGATCTACGACGTGCTGCGCAGGCACCAGCCGGACCACCTGCTGCTGCGCTGCGCGCGGGCCGATGCGGCGACCGGCCTCATCGACGTGGCGCGGCTGGGGCAGTTGTTGGCGCGCATCCGCGGCCGCATCCGACACGCGCGCCTGGAGCACCTGTCGCCGTTCTCGGTGCCGATCCTGCTGGAGATCGGCAAGGAGCGCTCGCCAGGCCAGGCGGGCGAGATCATCCTGCACGACGCCGAGCAGGACCTGATCGCCGAGGCCCTGGGCTAGAAGGATCGCCGTTGAACGCCGCGCTGAACATCCCGGTCTACGCCTACGATTTCGCGACCGCGCCGTGCGGATCGCTGCGGCTGGGGCTGGCGGCGAGCGAGGTGATGCTGCGGGCCTCCGGCGCGCTGTGGCTGGCGGGGCCGAGCGCCCTCGTGGTGGCCGACCTCCACCTGGAGAAGGGCTCGTCCTACGCGGCCCGCGGCCAGATGCTGCCGCCCTACGACACCCGCGAGACGCTGAAGCGGCTGTTCGCCGAGGTGGAGGCCCTGAAACCGCGCACCGTGATCCTGCTGGGCGACACCTTCCACGACCGCAAGTCGGAGGACCGGCTGGCGGGCGACGACGCCGAGACCCTGCGCGCGCTGGCGGCCGGCCGCACCCTGGTGTGGGTGGTGGGCAACCACGACGCCGACGGGCCGCAGGCGCTGCCCGGCGAGACCGCGGACGAGCTGTCGCTGGCCGGCCTCACCTTCCGCCACGAGCCGCGGGCGGGGCCGTCGCCCGGCGAGGCGGCGGGCCACCTGCACCCGGCGGCCAAGGTG